>DXFK01000023.1 GCA_019114495.1 Candidatus Blautia stercoravium | reverse complement strand
GGCTCAGGGAGGGAACAAAAGATGTGTGAAAAAACCGTGTGCTTTCAGCACATAGAGGATATCAAGGAATTTGTAAATGCAGCTTGCCGCTGTGATTTTGATATTGATATTATTAGTGACCGTCTGACTATTGACGCAAAATCAATTTTAGGTGTGTTAAGTTTGGAGTGCAACAAAAAACTGCGTGTCAGATATGAGTATCAAGACGACCAGTTTGAAAGTGTTCTGGGAAAATTTGCAGCAGTATAAATGAAAGGTGTTTTATGAAAGATATCAGGCGGGTAATGCACTCAAAAATTGTACAATTAGATTGATAAAAAGCAGCCAAAGCAGAAAAGGGCAATACGATGAAGGCAGTTCTCGCGTCAGCATTTTCTGTACTAAAGGAACAGAGCGTTGAAGTTGGTTTAAAAAGGTTTATGATAAAAAATGCAAAAGAAATAGAAATAATGGTGTTTACAAATATTTCTGAATGTGATAGCATGAGACATATATGTAAACACAGTGACAAAGAGAGTACATGTATACCTCGTTTTACAGAGAGGCTTTCATATGCTGAGAGAAAGCGAATGAGGATATGTGGAAGATGGCTTTTGAGAGGCGCACCGAAGTATGAAAGCATACCAAGGCTGCGACAGGTTCCGCCTGTTATAGCGGTAAGGTATGAACGTACCTGGTGAGGTCTGTGCCGCGAGGCAGAGATGAACAGAAGTGGTAACACGGGTAAATAGGACTCGTCTTCTTTGGAAACAGAGAAGACGGGTTTTTTGCTTTCGGACAGAAGCTTTAGACTGCGCAATTACGAGCCGGACGATTAGAACAGGAGGAAGAAAAAGTGGATAAAAAGAAATATTATATTACAACAGCCATTGCCTATACTTCAGGCAAACCTCACATCGGAAATACTTATGAGGCGGTTTTGGCAGACAGCATTGCCAGATTTAAAAGACAGCAGGGGTATGACGTATTTTTCCAGACAGGAACAGATGAACACGGACAGAAAATCGAATTAAAGGCCGCAGAAGCCGGCGTGACCTGCAAAGAATTTGTGGACAATGTGGCAGGGGAAATCAAGAGCATTTGGGATTTGATGAACACTTCCTATGACAAATTTATTCGTACCACAGATGAAGACCACGAAAAACAGGTACAGAAGATTTTCAAAAAGCTGTATGACCAAGGTGATATTTACAAAGGATACTATGAAGGTATGTATTGTACACCATGCGAGTCTTTCTTTACAGAATCTCAGCTGGTAGACGGCAAATGCCCGGACTGCGGACGTCCGGTGACGCCTGCGAAAGAAGAGGCTTATTTCTTCAAGATGAGCAAATATGCCCAGCGTTTGATTGATCACATCAACACCCACCCGGAATTTATTCAGCCAGTATCCAGAAAGAATGAAATGATGAACAATTTCCTTCTGCCCGGACTGCAGGATTTGTGTGTATCCAGAACTTCCTTTAAGTGGGGAATTCCGGTAGATTTCGACCCGAAACATGTGGTTTATGTGTGGCTGGACGCTCTGACTAACTATATTACAGGAATTGGCTATGACTGTGACGGAGAGAGCACCGAGCAGTTTAAGAAAGATTGGCCTGCAGACTTGCACTTAATCGGAAAAGACATTATCCGTTTCCATACCATTTACTGGCCGATTTTCCTTATGGCTCTGGATTTGCCGCTGCCGAAACAGGTGTTCGGGCATCCGTGGCTTTTACAGGGTGACGGAAAAATGAGTAAATCCAAGGGGAATGTGATTTACGCAGACCAGCTGGTGGATTTCTTCGGCGTGGACGCAGTTCGCTATTTTGTACTGCACGAAATGCCCTTTGAAAATGACGGCGTAATTACCTGGGAATTAATGGTAGAGCGTCTGAACTCCGAACTGGCCAATACCCTGGGAAATTTGGTGAACAGAACTATTTCCATGTCCAACAAATATTTTGGAGGGGAAGTACGCAACACCAATGTCTGCGAACCGGTGGATGAAGAACTGAAAGCCGTTGTTCTGGGAACAAAGGCGAAAGTAGCGGCAAAAATGGAAGAACTTCGTGTGGCGGACGCCATTACGGAAATCTTTACACTGTTCAAACGCTGCAACAAATATATTGATGAAACTATGCCTTGGGCACTGGCTAAGGACGAAGAAAAGAAAGACCGTCTGGCTACCGTACTGTACAATCTTGTAGAAGGCATCTGTATTGGCGCTTCCCTTTTGGAATCCTTTATGCCGGAAACCACAGAGAAGATTCTGGCACAGTTAAATGCCCAGAAGAGAACTTACGAAGAACTGGATACTTTCGGTCTGTATCCATCAGGAAATAAGGTGACAGGGAAACCGGAAATCCTGTTTGCACGTCTGGACGTGAAAGAAGTTCTGGAAAAAGTGGAAGAAATGAGAGCCAAAGAAGCTGATGAAAATACACCGGAGGAAGCCAAAGAAGAGGAGCCGGTGATTGACATTGAGGCAAAAGAAGAGGTTACTTTTGATGACTTTATGAAAATGCAGTTCCAGGTAGGGGAAATCATTGCCTGCGAAGAGGTGAAAAAGTCTAAAAAGCTGCTGTGCTCTCAGGTGAAAATCGGAAGCCAGGTGAAACAGATTGTGTCCGGTATTAAGGCGCATTATAAACCGGAGCATATGGTTGGAAAGAAGGTTATGGTTCTGGTGAACTTGAAACCGGCTAAGCTGGCTGGTATTCTGTCAGAGGGTATGATTCTCTGTGCAGAAGGACTGGACGGAGAACTGGCGCTGATGACACCGGATAAAGAGATGCCAGCAGGGGCGGAAATCTGTTAGTATCTGTATGAGGAAATGAAAGCCGCCCTTGAATATGACCTTTCACAGGAAAAGAACTTTAGCTATAAAGGCCTTTCCATGGATGAGACTATCCGACATCTTGCAATTTCAGGATTCCAGTGCCTCTAAGCTGATTGCCAAGCTGGTTCATGCAGGAATTCTTGAACCCGTATCCGGCTACGGAAAAGGCAGATACAGACTTTCAAGAGAGTAAGAAAGAAGCAGGAGCTGTTTGGGCAGCCCCTGCTTCTTTCTATAGTTATAGACAGCTATTCTGCTCTTCCGATATCATACACACTTCTGATACGGAGTTTTTCCGGTTCACCTCTTAAGATTTTAACCCTTCTTGTGCCTCCATTCATATCGAAATAATTATCTTCCAGAACCAAATCTTCGTTTTCATTCAGAATTTCCACACTTTTTGCATAAGTATCGGCCTGAACGATTATTTCATCACCTACTACCTTTACCTGCAGATTTGGATTTTCATAGCAGAAATATTTTGGGTAGGAGAAAATGACAGTTCCGGAAGAGATCACAGTGCCGTTTTCCATAGCTTCATAGCTGATATACTGATGAAAAACGTCTGCTTCTGGCAGCAGTACCTTGTCCAGCCATAGAGCGGAGAATGGCGCAACACATACGTCAGTTTCTTCCTCGCGTACAACAGAGGCGTCTGCATTTCGCAATGCCCAGCGCACAGTGAGTTTCTTCTCCTCAAAGGTTTCGTTGGTTACATTCAAATGAATAGATTTTTCAAAAGTAAAGTGCTGGCGGTTCATATCTGCACTGGCGGTCATCCAGTTTTGCTCTTCGCAGGAAATCATCACCGGTGCGAAGAAGCGTTTTGCATAATAATGCAGGGCTTTCCAGCGTCCATAATAATCAATGGAAGACCAGGAAGTTACAGGCCAGCAGTCGTTTAACTGCCAGTACACAGCACCCATGCATCTGCCCCGGTTTCTGCGGAAATGTTCTACACCGTAGCGTATACCGTCTGCCTGAAGAAGCTGGGAAGTATAAATCAGGGAGGAGAAGTCATAGGGATATTTATAAGTCTGCTGCAGATAACCCATAATTTTTCCGTTTGCCGCATTGTTTCTCTGGTGTTTTTCCATGACATAAGAGAAAATATTCCAATCCTGTGGGTCATCACTGATGCCTTCTTCTATGGTCTTCAGGGAGGGAAATGCCTGGAAACCAAACTCCGAGAGATAACGGAAAAAATATTTCCGGTACTCGGAAAAGGGCTTGTTTCCATGCCATACCTGCCAGAAATGTACGTCTCCCCGATTCGGATCCTGTGGTTCCTCGAAAGAACCTCCTGAGGAAGGACTTGATGGCCAGTAGAAGGTTTCCGGGTCATATTTTTTCAGAACCTGAGGAATAATTCGCTCGTACATAAAGAGATAATCGCGCACCTCAGAGGGTTTGGATACCCATTCCCCATCTTTTACAAAGGATTCCATTTCGTTATTTCCGCACCAGAGGCCGAGGCTTGCATGGTGGCGAAGACGTTTGATATTGTCAATAAATTCCTGTGTGATATTGGCTTCAAATTCCGGCGTCAATTCGTAAACAGAGCAGGCAAACATAAAGTCTTCCCACACAACCAGTCCCAATTCATCACATAAATCGTAAAACTCATCGTCTGGATAGTAGCCGCCGCCCCATACACGGATACTGTTAAAGTTAGCCAGTTTGGCATCCATAAGAAGCTGGTGCCGTTTCGCGGAATTGATTTTTCCAAGGAGGTGTTCTTCCGGGATATAGTCCGCACCCATGGCAAACACTTTTACGCCGTTTACCACATGAGCAAAGGTTTCGCCCCATTCGTCCTTTTCTACACACATGGTCAAAGTACGCAGACCGATTCTGCGTTCCCAGGTATCTACTGAATCCGTTCCGGCATAAAGTTCCAGCTTAACGGTGTAAAGCGGCTGTGCACCCAAACCGTTGGGAAACCAGAGCATAGGAGAAGTAATTTCTACCTGTGTCGGATTATTGCAGAACGTCCGTGACTCCCCATTTGGTTCTGTAATGGTTATGGTATAAGTAAAATCTGTATTTGCAGCGCTGCTTAAGCATGCAAGAGAAAGTTCTTTCTCCGGATGGTGAGGGAGGAGGAAAGACGGGGTAAAGTGCAGAGTGACTTTGTTTTCCTCATGTTTCTGGGTGACATATACAGAGTCAATGCGCGCCTTTTTCACACCTAAAAGGGTAACGTCACGGAAAATACCTGAATCCGGCAAATGAGCGCCCCAGTCCCAGCCATACATATAATGTGCTTTTCGGATATGGCTGAAGCCTTCCCAGGCATCTTCAGAGCCTCGGGTAGCGCACTGGGCAAAGGCTTCGTCGGCTGCTTTTAAAGGAGAATGCAGGACCACTTTTAACTGATTTTCTCCCTGTGAAAGCAGAGCTGTAACGTCGAATTCCCAGGTGCGGTGCATGTTGGCCGTCTGTCCTAAAAGGACATCGTTGAAATAGACATCACTGATAGTATCAATGCCGTCAAAGCGCAGAATACAAGCATCTTCCTCTAAAAGTTCCGGCAGAGGAGAGAAGGTGCAGGTATAGGTATAATCCTCATCAATGACCTCTCTTACTACATCTTCGTTGTCTTTCCAGTAAGGGTCCGGTATCTGACCGTTATCTGACAGCACGGTGTAGACACTGGTAGGAATGGCAGTGGGGAAAGGAGTGGCACAGTTGTTTTTGTGTAAAAACCAGTTTTTGTTTAGTGATTGCTTTATCATAATTTTCCTCCGATTATTCAATATATAGTGATTTTAACTAAAGTGTTTAACCCATGGTAACTTCTGCGTATACATCTGTTTTGTCCGATTTGAATGGAATTACATTGCCTTCGACAGCAATACCGTTAACCAGAAGTGTGCAAACACCCTTCTGTACATGTTGTGGATTGTGAACGGTAATGTGATAAGGGACGCCTCGGTACATACGGCTTACGGTGAAATCACCGAAATCCTCAGGTATGCATGGCTCAATACACAGTCCTTCTAATGTAGGCTGGATACCGATAATGTACTGGGAAACATTGACAAAGGTCCAGGCAGCTGTTCCGGTAAGCCAGCTGTTCTTAGCTTCGCCGAAGCGAGGGGCATCTTTTCCGGCTATCATCTGGGAATATACATAAGGCTCTGTTCGGTGGATTTCGCTGATATCTTCCAGGAATGCAGGGCAAATCTTTCTGTATACGTCAAAGGCACGGTTTCCGTGTCCGAGAATGGCTTCGGAGATAGAAACCCATGGATTGTTATGGCAGAAGATACCTGCATTTTCCTTATATCCCGGCGGATAAGAGGAAATTTCCCCCAGATTCAGATGATAGTGCGTATAAGGTGGCTGTAAAATGGTAATGCCGTACTTGGTATCCAGTAATTCTTCGGTGGATTTCAGAGCCTGCTCAGCAATTCCTTCTTCAATACCCACGCCGGAAAGGGGCAGGAAACCCTGAGGTTCAATAAAAATTTTTCCTTCTTCACATTCTGCAGAACCAACTTTATCTCCATTGGCATCATAAGCCCGCAGGAACCATTTTCCGTCCCATCCGTCTTTTAAGATGGCGTTGTAAACTTTTTTAACTTCGTCCTCAGCACGCTCAGTTTCTGCTGTGTTTCCAACCAGACGACACAGTTCAGCGTATTCGCGGCCGTATTTGACGAACATACCTGCAATGAAAACAGATTCTGCTACAGGTCCTTCGCTTGGTCCGAAAGTCTGGAAAGATTCCCCGGGGTGCTCAGAATAACAGTTTAGATTCAGACAGTCATTCCAGTCTGCACGTCCGATAAGAGGAAGTCCATGTGGGCCTTTGTGAGAAATAATAAATTCAAAGGAACGCTTCAGGTGTTCCATAAGAGGCACGGCGGTTTCTTCCCGATTGTCAAAAGGTACCAGTTCTTCCAGAATGGAAGTATCCCCGGTTTCCCGGATATAAGCGGACACGGCTGCGATAAGCCAAAGCGGGTCGTCATTAAATCCACTTCCGATATCAGAATTTCCTTTTTTCGTCAATGGTTGGTACTGATGATAAGCGCTTCCGT
Source organism: Candidatus Blautia stercoravium (assembly GCA_019114495.1). Lineage (GTDB taxonomy): Bacteria > Bacillota > Clostridia > Lachnospirales > Lachnospiraceae > Blautia > Blautia stercoravium. The sequence goes on along the minus strand of DXFK01000023.1, from coordinate 4,920 downwards.
CTTCAAACTGTGTGGAAGCAATATCAATAATTCTGGTACGGGCCCGTTCCGGAACCAAATGTACAAAGCCAAGAAGATCCTGACAGGAGTCACGGAAGCCCATACCTCGACCGATTCCGGATTCATAATAAGAAGCGGAGCGTGACATGTTAAAGGTTACCATGCACTGGTACTGATTCCAGATATTTACCATGCGGTTTACCTTTTCATTTTCCGTAGTAATCTGGAAACGGGATAGAAGTTCGGTCCAATAGTCTTTCAGTGCTGCAAAAGCCTGGTCAACACCCTGTTTTGAAGCATATTTTTCCAGAAGAATTTCTGCGGGTTTCTTATTTATAATATTGGTTGTTTCCCATTTTTCTTCTGTGGGATTTTCGACATAGCCCAAAACAAAAATAAAGGTTTTGCTTTCTCCTGGTTTCAGACAAAGGTCAATCTGATGAGCAGCGATGGGATACCAGCCGCTGGCTGTAGAATCTGTTAATTGTCCGGCAGCAATAGCAGCAGGTCTTTCGGCGCTTCCATAAACACCTAAAAGAGCATCTCTGCTGGTCTCAAAGCGATTTATCGGTGCATTTACGCCGTAAAAGGCATAGTGATTGCGGCGTTCTCTGTATTCTGTTTTATGATAGATGACAGAATCTTTTATTTCTACTTCACCGGTGCTCAGATTTCGCTGGAAATTTCGGGAATCATCATCTGCATTCCACAGACACCATTCTACATAAGAGAAAAGACTGAAATTCTTTTCTTCTTCAGAATTATTTGTTAAGGTGATTTTCTGGATTTCGCAGGAATCTTTTAAAGGAACGAAAGTTAAAAGATGCGCTGCGATTTGGTTTTTACTGCTTTTGAAAATACTATAGCCCATGCCGTGGCGGCATTCATAAGTATCCAGAGGGGTTTTGGAAGGCTGCCAGCCCGGATTCCATATAGTATCCCCGTCCTTAATGTAGAAATAATGTCCATTGGTATCATAAGGAACATTGTTGTAACGGTAACGGGTCATGCGGAGAAGTTTGGCGTCTTTATAGAAGCAATAGCCTCCGCAAGTGTTGGAAATTAAAGAAAAAAAATCATAAGAACCGAGATAATTAATCCATGGAAGAGGTGTATCCGGCTGTTGGATTACATATTCTCTGGATAAATCATCAAAAAAACCATATTTCATAATAAGAGACCTCCTGAATATATAAGTGATTTTAAGAAAACGATTTAGTAATCTCATTTTATATAATCAGTCAGTGTGTATAGAAAAACATGAATAACTTTAAAATACAAGGCAATTATACCAAAATAAATATAGAAAAACAAGACTGATGTATAAAAAACAAAAATACACAATAGAATTTACGAAACAATTTCGTTAACTGTAAAAAGAATAAAAGAAAAATACACAAAAAATATGCTCTATTTGTTAGGATATGTGATATTATTATGTAATAGATATACAAAAAATACAAATTTACGAAAATAGTATTGCGAAAACATTGAAGATTATGGAAAATATGTTGCAAGAAAACGATTTAGTAAATACTCAGATTTATACATGTTGTCAGAGAACAAAAAAGAAACGGAGGCGCAGGAATATGGAAGGAAGCATTTCCTTAAAGGATATAGCCAGAATGTGCAATGTTTCTGTTTCTACAGTCAGCAAAGCCATGAATGACAGACCAGATATTAGCAGTTCCAAGAAAGAGGAGATTCGCAGAATTGCAAAAGAAATGAATTATATTCCTAATTATATGGCTTCTACTTTGAAGAGCAAGCATACGCGAAATATTTGTGTACTGCTATCGGAGCAGACGGGGCAGGGACTTTTGCATGAGCACTTTGCCAGAATTCTGAACAGCTTTAAGGTCACTGTGGAGGAGCGGGGATATGTTATGACATTTTTAAATGCCAGCAATTCTCCAAATCGTCTTTCCTATATGGAGCAGTGCAAGTATATGCGGTTTGATGGGATTTTTGTCCTTTGTGCAGATTATCAGTTGGATGAAGTCAGAGAAATCGTGGATTCAGACATGCCGGTGGTAGTGGTAGATAATACACTTCCCAAGCATGTGAATATTGCATCGAACCAGTACGGGGATATGCGCAGGCTGATACAGTTTGTTTATGACAGAGGACATCGAAAAATTGCTTATATTCATGGACAAAACAGCGAAGTTACTAGAGGGCGTTTGGAGGCCTATATGAGTTTTATGAAGGAACATAAACTTCCGGTGCGCAGAGAACATGTGTATACATGCCCTTACAGAGATACAGAGCGTTCCGTCTCTTTAACGAAAACGTTGTTGTCTGTACCAGACAGGCCAAGTTGCATTCTTTATCCGGACGATTTAGCAGCAGTTGCCGGAATGAATGCAATCCAGGAAATGGGAATTAGGGTACCGGAAGACATATCTGTAGTTGGATATGACGGCCTTAGTCTGACATCTTTTGTAAGACCAAGAATTGCAACAATTCATCAGGATACAGTGTCCATGGGCATTCAGGCAGGGAATAAATTAATTAATCGTATTGAATTTCCTGAAGAAAGATTGCAGGCAGAAACTGTTGTGGTAGATGGCATGGTAGAACCAGGAGAATCTGTCACTGTATGGAAAAATATTAGTTAAAAAAAACAGAGAAAGTTATCTGAGGCTATAGTCTGTAGGAGAGTCTGCAGGTTATATATAAGTTATTTTATCATTAAGGAGGACTATGGTATGAGAAAACGCAGTAAAATAATCAGTATTTTATTAGCAACGGCAATGGCAGGAAGTATGTTGGCAGGATGTGGCGGAGGAGATAACTCTAGTTCCAGCGAAAGCAGCAGTGAACAGGGATCTGAAAGCAAAGAAAAAGATACTTCAGTTTTGGCAGAAGGCTCTGATAATGAACTTGCTTATAAAGGAGAACTTTCTTTGATGCACTATTCCACCTCAGAAGAATCGGAAGGAAATGGTGGTTCCGACGGATTCCGCTCTGTAATTGCTCAGTGGGAAAAAGGTCATTCAGACATTACTTTAAACCAGAGTGTACTTTCTAATGATGATTATAAAACACAGATTGCTACTCAGGCAGCCGCAGATGACCTTCCGGATATTTTCTTACTGCAGGGAATGAATACAAAGACATGGGCAGAGCAGGGACTGATTCTGGATATGACAGATATTATTAAAGAATCTCCTTATTATGATTCCTACAATACCGATTTCTTTACTCCATTTACTACAGACGGAAAAACATACGGATTTCCGGTACTCACTACGGGTACCTGTACAGTGGTTATGTATGACAAACAGGCATGGAAAGATGCCGGATATGACAATTTCCCGGATAATTGGGATGATGTAAAGAAAGCGGATGAATATTTTAAAGACAATGGTTATTCTGAAACCATAGCGTTTGGTAATGGAGGAAAATGGCAGATTAACTCCTGCTTCCTTTCTGTTATAGGTGACAGATATACAGGTGGTGACTGGTTCCAGTCTCTGGTTGACAAAGGGGGCGCTTCTTTTACAGACCAGCAGTTTGTAGATGCATTGACCTTTACACAGGATATCTTTGAATCAGGTGTCTTTAATGAAGACTTTAATGCTATTGGAAGCGAAGATGCCAGAGAATATTATATTTCCGGTGATGCCCCTGCTTATATTTGTGGTAACTGGGATGTAAGCTATATTCAGGCTACACTTAAAGAGGAAGACCCGGAATTATATGAAAATACAGGATTTGCAGTGCTTCCTCAGCCGGAAGGGGCAACAGGTTCTTCAGGAACACAGGACATCGGACTTGGCTATGCGGTTGCTATCAATTCAAAAGTTGCAGACGACCCGGATAAACTGGCAGCTGCTATTGATTTTGCAGAATACGTAACAGGACCTGCATTTGCTAAATATGTAGGAGAAAACTATGCACTTCAGGGATTAACAAAAGCAGATGTGGATTTAAGTGGATTTGACCAGTTTACACAGGATTTTTATAACTATTCTTACACAGATACAAAAACCTGCGAAATTTATGATTCTTATATTAACAGTGCTGTTTGGGAAGTTCTGAATACAGAGGTACAGAGCATGTTGAATGGAGATACAACACCAGAAGAAGTTGCTAAAAAGACACAGGAAGCATATACAAAAAATTATTAAAGAATTTTGTAAACAGAGGGGCCGCAGAAATTGGCCCCTTTTTAGGAAAAAAGGAGGAGGCGCTTTATGTTATCGAGAAAACCAAAGCCCCGGGTAATTATTGGATATTTAATAGTCCCTTTACTTTTATATGTATTTGCAGTATTTGTCCCTTTGCTGGCATCTTTGTTTTATAGTTTGTTTGAGTGGAAGGGCGGACCAAATAAAACATTTATTGGAATTGAAAACTATATCACATTACTGAAAGATTCCACTTTCTGGAATGCCTTTGGGCATAATATCTATCTGGTTGTACTGTGCGTAATTGGACAGGTTGGCATTGCTTTCGTTTTTGTTATGATTATCAGCACCAGATTTGTAAAAATGAAAGGAATACACAGAACCTTTGGATTTTTTCCGAGCACAGTATCGGCTGTTGCGGTAGGTTTTATCTGGACCATGATTTATGATAACAGACGAGGTATCTTAAACTGGTTTCTTGAAGTTATCGGACAGGAAGATAAGAAACAGGTATGGCTCAACAATCCTGACATTGTTATGACCTTGGTGGCGATTCCGCTGATTTGGCAGTTTATTGGATATTATATGGTGATTCTCCTTTCAGCTACATCAGCTATTGACAAGGAAATTCTGGAATCTGCGGAACTAGATGGGGCAAGTGCAGTACAGAGAGCTCTTTATGTGGTAATTCCCATGATTAAAAACACCGTTGCTGTATGTATTGTACTTTGTGTATCCGGTAATATGAAAGCCTTTGATAATATCTACGTTATGACAGCCGGTG
>DXFK01000197.1 GCA_019114495.1 Candidatus Blautia stercoravium | reverse complement strand
CAGCCAGGCATACGGCCGTATCTTCGTAATTATCATTCCAAGTCGTATAAATACCTACATCTGTTCTTTTAAAAAACACAGGAAATTCTGTCTGATTTTTAAAGGAATAGATTTCTTCCAGATTGCCATTCTCAAGAAATCTTCTCTGTACAGTTCCTTCTATTCCATCCGGTACGCGGATCGTTCCCCACTTTTCCTTTCCCTTTATCCAGTTCATTTTGATTTCGTCATCTTTATAGCCCAGAAAATCCACTCGTTCCTGTTCATCCACCCGAATATAAAACATTTCGTTTTGCATTTCCCGCATTCTTCATCATCCTTTCACCGATCCACTCATGACACCGCCTATGATGTATCTCTGCATAAACAAATAGAAAATAATCAGAGGAAGAACGCCCAGAACCATCATTGGGAACAGACTGGTCCAGTCTGTGGCAAACTGTCCCACATTTCTGTATACTTCCTGAAGAATTACATCGTTTTCCCTGGACTGCAGGAAATAAAGGGGGCCCATAAAGTCATTCCATATCGTCAATGTATCCAGAATCGCAACCGTAGCAATGGTTGGTTTCATCAGAGGAAACGTGATTTTCCAGAAGGTCTTGAAGATTCCGCATCCATCGATTCTTGCCGCTTCTTCCAGCTCGATTGGAATGGTGCTTACAAAGCTTTTAATCAAAAAAGTTGCCAGAGGAAGATGAATCGCGATATCGATCAAAATAACGCCCCAAAGTGTATTCATCATATTTAGCTGCTGTACCACTTTATACAGACCTAGAATGGACATCTGATAAGGGAACATCATTCCTGACAGAATTAAAAGAAATACTACATGTGCAGCTTTGTACTTTGCTTTTCTGTTCAATACATAACCGCACATAGAAGTCACAATAATCAGTCCCGTTACCGAACATGCCGTAATGATCATTGTATTTTTCAATGCCCTTGGATACTGCATTTTTACAAACGCATCAATATATGCACTAAAATCAATACGGGATGGAAGTCCCATAGGTGATACGGCTGCCTCTATGGAGGTTTTAAATGTAGTCACCACTAAATAATAAATAGGAATTAACACGATAATGGATAAAAGACCCAGAAACACATACTTGGCAGCTAATGCAATTACTTTATCCCTTCTCATTGTCCAAGCCTCCTTTCCCATTTTCCAAACAGACCCAGCATAATGCATGCTACGATCATGCTGACAACTAAGAATACCATACCGAAGGCTGATGCATATCCATAATTCCCCTCGGAAAATTTCGAAAACATCAAAGTTAAGATTGTATCGGTTTTATGTACTGGTCCTCCGCCTGTCATAGACAAAACAATATCAAAAACTTTCAATCCTGCAATTGTACCATTGATCAGATTCAGCTTAATGGCAGGTGCCAGGCCCGGAAGTGTGATATGCCAGAACTGTTTTAAAGTCCCTGCTCCATCAATGGATGCCGCTTCGTATAAATCGCCGCTGATACTCTGAAGATTTCCCAGATAGATGACCATAGCCCATCCGAACCACTGCCATACTTGAGTCAGAATGATGACTGCCAAAGCTGTCTTTCCCTCTCCTAGAAAATTTACTTTTTCCACTCCCATTCCCATAAGTACCTGGTTTACAAATCCATAGTCACTGGCAGATAACAGATATTTCCACAAATATCCCACTACCAAAGTACTCAGAACTGCCGGACAGAAAAACAAAGCTCTGAAAAAATTTCTTCCTCTGAATTTTTTATTCAGAAGAACTGCAACAGGCAGTCCAATTACACTTTGTAAGAGGACTGTTACGAAAGCATAGATCAGGGAATTCTTAATTCCGGTGAAAACAATAGAATCATCCAGAATCGCCTTATAGTTTTCCAATCCGTTAAAACTAATCTCCGGTGAATAATTTGTCCAGTTATAAAAACTGTATCTTCCTGTATAAACTAATGGTATGATAAAGAACACCAAAAATAAGAACACTGCCGGAAGTGCCATAAGAACATAGGGCAAATTGCTTTTTAATTTTAGTCTCCGGTTCATAATTTATTAATCTCCTCCTAAAAAGAGACTGCCGGTTAAAGCAGCCCCCCTATTTCTAATCTTGGTATCTGATGGAATCCGCCTTGCTGTCTAATGCCTGTACAAAATCATCTACTGTCAAATCCCCAGTAACAAGTCCCTGAAGCTGAGAATACAGCTCATTCACCAATGTTTGTGCGGGCATGTTTACACTCCAACGTTCCCATGCGCAAGCTACATTTCCGGCGTCCAGAATCGGTTTTACTGCTTCGTATTCTTCCGGCATATCTACTTTTACGCCTTCTTTGTAGCTAAAGCTTCCTTCGTTGGCATCTGCAAATGCCTGCTGTACTTCTACAGAAGCCAGTGCAGCCATCACAGATTCTGCGCCTTCTTCATTTTTCGTATTTTTATTGATTCCAAAGCTTGCTGCAGGACCTCCCAGTAAGTACTGCACATCTGCAGTTTTTCCCATGTGAGGTAGCATGCCTGCATTTAATCCTGCATCTTTAATGTTTTTGTAGTACCATGGACCCGCGTTAAACATTGCTGTTTTTCCGGAAACAAAATCGCTCAGTGCCTGTTCGTTGGAAATACCAACCATTTCCGGTGTGATATATCCCTTATCAATCAGAACCTTCCACTCTTCAATATAAGCATTCAAAGTTCCGTCCATTTTCTCTTCGCCATAGGAAAATTTTTCGTCAAATTTTTTGCCTTCTTCGCTGGTCTCATAGAACGTATTTTCCAGATATCCCATAAGAGAATGCATACCCTGATCTCCGTCTGCAAGGCCGAATCCCAAAGGCTGAATTCCGTTTTCGCTTAATGTGTCGCAAACCGCTACCAACTCGTCAAAAGTTTTTGGAAGCTCTGTGATTCCGTTCTCCTGAAAAATATCTTTGTTATACCACAATCCAGAGAACCATCCGTAAGAAGGAATTCCATAGACCGCTCCTTCCTTGGAAGTACAAAGTGCCATACCTGCATCATTAATACCTTCCAGATAATCTGCCCCTGTGATTTCTTTCAGATTTCCAGCCTTGATTCTGGATGGAAAGCCTGTACCGTCTGTTACAATATCCGGACCCTCTCCAGCCGCCAGCTGAGTACTTAATACATTGTTATACTCATCTAGACTGATGTAAGTATATTCTACTGTATATTTGCCATCCAGTTTTTTATTTAAGGCTTCCAACACCGGTGCCATATTATCTTCTGTGTACCACCCAGTCATGGTAACAGCAGATGCCTTGCCCTCTCCTTTTTTCCCCTCATCACTGTTGTCGGTTCCATTTTGTCCATTTCCGCATCCTACAGCTAATGTAACTACCATAGTTGCGCTCAATAATGCACCGATTGCTCTTTTTCTCATGGTATTATTTCTCCTCTCATTTTCTTTAATCTTTATAATCCTATTTTAAATCCATATACCTTGGCTTTCTATCTTAAAAACTTTAGATTTATATCGTTTTTTTTAGATTAAAAAATCATCCGAAGATCTGTTCCTTCTCCGAATGACTTCCTGTTTCCTATTTTAAATTACTTCCGCATGCCTTAAAGCCTTATAAAAAATGTGTATTTCGGCCGTAGTACCTGTGGAGTCAGCCCAGAGACGCAGACCGCTTTTTTCGCCATACAAAAGCTGTATCCTTTTGTGAACATTTCCTGTGCCATATCCATATTTTTTTTCATCCAGAACATTTTCTCCGATTTTATCATAGAGCTGCGTTCCGTTATCATGCACGGTAAACAGAATTTTATCCTCTTTCTTCCTTATGGAGATCCTGATCTTTCCTTTTTCGTTCCGAAGCTGATCAATCCCATGTTCAATAGCATTTTCCACCAATGGCTGAAGTACGAAAATTGGCACATCATAATTCAAAAGTGTTTCTTCTACTTGGTATTCTACCTCAAAAGAATTCTCATGAGAGATCAGTTGCAGGTTAATATAAGCCTTGATGTTTGCAAGTTCCACAGAAAGCTTATCGATATTCTTTCCTTTATTCAAAGCTGTACGGTAAAACGCAGCCAGCTCCGTAGTAATTTTGGATATTTTCCTGTTTCCGGCATCCAAAGCAATCCAGTTGATGGCAGAAAGATTATTGTATAAAAAATGAGGGTTCATTTTTGCCTGAAGCAGGTTCAATTCTAAATTCTGACGCTCGATCTCTTTATTGTAAACTTCACGGATCAACATCTTAATCTTCTTTAAAAAGGTTTCAATACTGTCTGACAGCCTCTGTATTTCTACAATCTCTGAATCCTGAATTTTCACATCTAAATTACCGCCTTGTGCTTCTTCCACTTCTCTTAAAAGGAGTGACAGATCCTTAGAAAGCCTTTTGTGAAAATAACAAATCAAGATCCAGGTCAGCAGCAACACCAAAATCAGAATGGAGATTGATGGCACAAGATTGATCATGGCATATGATTCACAATAGCTTTCAGCGATCTCGTACCGGATCTCCCAATTGGGAATCCCAAAGGTTTCTGTTTTGATATATCGTGCAGGTTCTTGAAATGCAGTATTTTTATATTGGTAAAAAGCTTCTTCTCCCTCTTTCACAACGATCCTTATAGGCACATCCCGAA
>DXFK01000196.1 GCA_019114495.1 Candidatus Blautia stercoravium | reverse complement strand
AAATTCCTTTTTCCCTTTCTTCCAGCCCGTTATCCTGCTCAATATACACATGCTGACCCAGAAGCAAACCTTCCGAAGATTCCAGTTCCACATAGAAAGGATAAGAGGTTGATGTATTCTGGGAGGCTTCTTCCGAAGACATTCCATACATCATCTTATTATTGCTGTTATTCGGATTTTTTGCATCCACAGCTGTATATGTCCCTCTCCAGGTTGCATTTTCATCCACACGGGAGCGAATAATCGCCGGCTGTCCCTCTACAACCTGAGAAACATTCTGCTCATTGACCGCTCCTTTGATTCGGTATTGTCCCGTAGCCAGAATTGTCATAAAAGCCTGGCTGGAATCGCTGTACATGTTGCTGTCGGAATTATTTCCATTGTTTACAGATTTTACAATGCCTTTCATATCACTTTTTACGGTAGAATTCTGTATTTGGCTCTGGAGGCGGTTGATTTCTACCTCTTTTGCTTTTCTTTCATATTCGCTTTTTTTCAAATCCATTTCCCCGGATTGAATCTGGGTCGTATATGAAAGCTGTTCATCCTCTGACGCATTTTCTTTATCTTTTCGCAGTTGAGCAATCTGAGCTTTCAAATTTGCCATATCATTGTCTGCTCTTTCCAAATCCAGCTGAGCCTGCTGTAAGTCACCTTCCAGTTTTTCTGTATCATATGTAAACAATGCAGTTCCTACATCCACTTCATCTCCTGCCTTTACCAGGACTTCTTTTACTTCTCTTTCCGAATCTTTTTGAATATCCTGGGTTTTCTGGGATTCTACCACACCAGACATTCTCTGGATTCCCGCCATTTCATTCATAGAGGAAACGCTCATTACATAAGCCAGTTCTTTCCCCTCTTTTTCTTTCTTATTGTGGTTTGAAAAAATTCCTGCTGCCAGCCCTCCAATACATACTACTGCACAGACGCCTGCTATGATTTTCTGTTTTTTCTTCATATGCTACCTCTTTTCTTTTTCAGATTTTTTATTGCATATTATTAATTTTGTCCGTTTGTACCCCTAGTATATCAAAAAAATGCCGGGATGTCCTTCTTTTTTTTCTTAAAATTTATGCATTATTTTACATTTCTCTTACGATTCTATAGATTTCTGTTCCTGCATTGTGTTGCAAGTTATACATAATTTTGATAAACTAATGAAATACACTTGAAATACAATTTTTCAAGGCATACTACAAAAGAAAATCAATACATGGAGAACTTATATGACAATCAGAAAAACAACACTTTTTTTGTGCATATGCTGCTGTCTGATGCTCTTTCTGGTTTCCGGCTGTAATTCCAAAGAGGAAAAAAATGTGAGAAAAGCCGTAGAAAGAGAATTAAATCAGTTGAAGAACTCTGATTCGGAGATGGCCCGACAGTATATACAGACAGAAGATATGGCTTTGATCTCCCAGAATGAAGACGGCCTTTCGGAAGATATTGCACATATTTTCCAACTTTTTTATAAAAATTTCTCTTATAAAATCGGGAAAATCTCTATTACAGAAAGTAAAGCCGTTGTTCATACAAAATTAAAGATTATGGATAGCAAAAAACTGGCCAAAGATTTTGCCCGGCTTTCTCTGGAAAAGAATATCGAACAAGAGGCTGTCCCCAGTGAAGTACAAACTTCTGCTGCAGATTCCTACACACTTTTAAGAGAATTGTTGGAGACCAAAGATTATAAGCCCCAATCTGTTTCCGCAGATATTTCTCTGAAGAAAACAGGAGATACCTGGAAAGTTATCCATACCGCCAAGTTAGATGAAACTCTGACAGGAAATTTCTTTTCCTATATCATCAGTTCCAATCTCCTATCCCCTTCTGAAATTGTAGAAACACATTTCCATACAATTAAAGAGTTTGATTCGGAACAATTAAAACACTATCTGTCTCTTGACACTCTGACAGACACGGAAGATTCTGAGAAGGACACCCTGGTACATGCTGTCACAGAACAAATTCATCAGTCCTTTGACTTTAAAATCAAAAAGGAAACCATTGACGATACTTCTGCTGTTGTACAGACTGCCATTACCAGTGTGGACTTTGAACAGATTCTGCAGACTTATCAGGAAGAACTCTCCAAGTGGCTGAAAACTTCTGCTGCTCTGGCAGGCGGTTCTGAGGGAAGAAGACAGAAGGAACACGAACTTCTGCTTTCCTGTATGAAACAAAATAAGGCTGTAGTTTCTCACGATGTAGAAATTCCTTTGGTAAATGATGGAGTAAACTGGAAAATTCAAATGACTCCTGAAATTTCTCAGGCTGTTTTTGGAGATGTGAAGAACGCACTGGATACGGTTTCTGAAAATTAGATATCCTCTGTCCTTCCTGCTTCTGAAAGCTTTATTTGAAAACATAAAAAAGCTCTGCCAGGTACAGCCATCATGACCAATACCCGGCAGGGCTTTCTTTCCATTTCTCTTTATTCTGCTGTTTCTTCTTTCTCTTCTTCCTGTACACGAATGGCAATGCCCAGTTCCTGCAACTGCTTTTCGTCTACAATATCCGGCGCCTCTGACATGAGGCAGGAAGCGTCTTTCACTTTCGGGAAGGCGATGACATCACGAATGGAATCCACTTTTGCCATAAGCATAATCAGACGATCCAAGCCGTAAGCCAGTCCTGCGTGAGGCGGAACCCCATACTTAAAGGCATCTAAGAGGAAACCGAACTGCTTCTGCGCTTCTTCCTTTGTAAAGCCCAAAGCCTCAAACATTTTTTCCTGAATATCATCCTGATGGATTCGCACAGAACCGCCGCCGATTTCATTGCCGTTTAAGACAATATCATAGGCTTTTGCACGAACTCTGCCCGGGTCTGTATCAATATACTGCAAATCCTCTTCCATAGGCATAGTAAACGGATGATGCATAGCAGTGAATCTCTGGTCGTCCTCCGACCACTCTAAAAGTGGGAACTCTGTAATCCATACGAAACGATATTCGTTTTTGTCCAGAAGGTTCATCTGTTTTGCCAGTTCCAGACGCAGTGCGCCTAAAACATCCCATACCAGCTTTGTCTTATCTGCAGCAAAGAGCAGAAGGTCGCCGTTTTCTCCCTGCATAGCAGAAATCAAGGCTGCCATTTCCTCTTCCTTCATGAATTTGGCAAAAGAAGATTTTACTGTGCCGTCTTCTCCAATGGCAATGTAAGCCAGACCTTTGGCGCCATAGCCTTTGGCAAATTCTACCAGCTTATCAATTTTCTTACGAGGCATTGCTCCCTGTCCCTTAGCATTGATACCGCGCACACTGCCGCCATTTTCCAAAGCGCCTTTAAACACTGCAAATTCACAGTCTTTTACCACTTCAGAAACATCCGTCAGTTCCATGCCAAACCGCAAATCCGGCTTATCAGAACCAAAGCGGTTCATAGCTTCCTGCCAAGTCATTCTCTGAATAGGCAGCTGCACTTCTACATCCAGAACTTCTTTAAACAGGAAAGCCAACATTCTTTCATTTACGTCCAGAACATCTTCCACATCTACAAAAGACAGTTCCATATCAATCTGAGTAAATTCCGGCTGGCGGTCTGCGCGCAAGTCCTCGTCACGATAACATCTGGCCAGCTGGAAATAACGGTCATAACCGGAACACATCAAAAGCTGTTTGAAAATCTGCGGAGACTGAGGAAGCGCATAAAAACTTCCCGGGTGAACGCGGCTCGGCACCAGATAATCTCTGGCTCCTTCCGGTGTACTCTTAATCAGAGTCGGTGTCTCAATTTCCAGAAAACCTTCTTTTGCCAGGAACTGACGAACCAGGGTAGACACCTGAGAACGCAGCATCATATTTCTCTGTAAATCCGGTCTTCTCAAATCCAGATAACGGTATTTTAAGCGCACTTCATCTCTGGTTTTGCTGTTTTCCTCAATAGGAAACGGCGGTGTCTCAGCTTCAGATAAAACACGAAGTTCCGTAGCCCTCACTTCGATTTCTCCAGTAGCCAGATTGGTATTTACTGCACCGGAACGTGCCTCTACATGACCTTTTACCGCAATCACGAATTCACTCTTTAATCGTCCTGCCTTTTCAAATCCCTGCTGGTCAATATCTTCGTTTTCAAAAATAATCTGCATCATACCGGAACGGTCTCTTAAATCTACAAACACAATTCCGCCTTTATTCCGGCTTTTCTGTACCCAGCCCATTAATGTTACGGTGCTTCCGATGTCCGCTTTTGTCACTTCTGCACATCTATGGCTTCTTTTCAGCCCATTCATTGATTCTGCCATTATAGTATTTACTCCTTCTGCTGTTTCCGATTCTTATAATTCGGAATCGTTGTATACTTCTTCTATAATAGAATATCCTTCTTTTTCCAACTGCTCTTTCTGGAATTTCTTATTCTTCTTTGCATAGACAATATTCACACTCTGTCCGTCTGCTCTCTCTTCTCCGGCTTTTTTCATCACTGCCAGAATCTTGTCAGAGGACAGCCTTTTGTCCAGAAGATAAGCTTTTTTCTCTTTTGTTCCCGGAACTTTAAAGCCTTTCTCCATCAACAGCATAACAATACGTTCAAATCCAATGGAGAATCCCGTTGCCGGTGTCGGTGTCCCTGTAAACTTGCCAATCATCTCATCGTAACGGCCGCCGCCGCCTACGCTGCCTGCAAAACCGTCAATGGAAATTTCAAAAATCGGTCCGGTATAATAAGACATACCACGTACCAGCGTGGGGTCGAATTCCAGGTTAAAGTTGGCTGTCTTAGCCTGCATTACACTCTCGATAATCGTGGTCAAATCGTCTGCCACCTTCGGGTCCAAAAATCCTTCCAGCTTTTCTTTGCAGTAAGCCACACCGTCAATACCGGAACCCATAGCCTTGAATAAATCCATGTATTTCTCTACGCCAGCCTGGTCAAAACCGGATTCTACCAATTCTGCTGCCACACCGTCCATGCCTATTTTATCCATTTTATCCAGAATGATAAATACCTGGGTAAAGGATTCTTCCGGAAAACCGCTGTAAGCTGCCATAGCCTTTAAAATTCTTCTGTCGTTGATACGAATGGTAAAGCTGTCGAAATCCAGCTTTCCTACCAGAGTAGAAGTTGCCAGAATAACATCAATTTCAGCCAGGAAAGTAGGCTCACCCAGAATATCAATGTCACACTGCATAAACTGACGGAAACGGCCTCTCTGAGGACGGTCTGCACGAAACACATTTCCGATGTGCAGAGCCTTGAATGGCTGGGGCAGTTCATTGGCATTGTTGGAATAGAAACGGCATAAGGGAACGGTAAGGTCATAGCGCAGACCGCTGTCCACTAAATCATTTTCTTCCTTGGCCTCACTGATTTTCAGCTTTTCTCCTCTTTTCAGAATACGGAAAATCAGCTTTTCATTGTCCCCGCCCTGTTTACTGGTAAGATTCTCAATGTGCTCTACGCAGGGTGCTTCCATGGATGTAAACCCAAACTGTTTGTAAGTTTCCTTAATCAGTCCGATAACATAATCGCGGATTTCCATTTCCTGAGGTAAAATATCTTTCATTCCTGTTACTGGTTTTTTCTTTAACTGCATCTCTTTTTTCTCCTCTCTTTTATGATTCATGGACGACTCTCTGAAATGCAAGAAATATCTGCATATCAAAATTTTTCACTTCATCTATCATCATCCTGACAGCCGTCTCACTGTCAAAAGCGTCCCGGTAAGGGCGTTTCTCTGTAAGGGCCGCATAAGTGTCACACACCCGCAGAATCCGGCTTCCCAAAGGTATTTTCTCTCCCCGGAGATTTTCAGGATAACCGCTGCCGTCGTAATTTTCATGGTGATAATAAACCGTCTCCAGAACAAAGGACGAATAGCCTCTGTTTTTCAGTATTTCATACCCCAGTTGGGTATGTCTGCGGACATATTTGATTTCTTCAATCACCAGGGGATTTTCCTCTCCGGACACATACCGGGAAAGCCGCAGCTTTCCGATATCATGGAGAATACCTGCCACAGCCAGTTCATAGCACACATCTTCCGCAAGATTCATCTGCCGTCCTGTCTCGTAAGCCAGGTTGCTGACCTGTATTCCGTGATTGATTTCTGTCTCCAGGTCATAGCGGATAATTTTTTCACTCATTTCAGCCACGTCTCGATTCCGGCTCTTTTCCGTTCTATCATTTCGTCAATGCGGCTGATATAACCTGCCACATCTTTTACGTTTTCTGTCCGTTCAATGCGCGCTCCTTGCTGGAATACATATTTGGTAGACGCGCCGGCCCCGGCCGCCAGAATCGATTGTTTCTCCTCCATTATAAGTATATTGTAAATTCCGGCTTTGTCAACTTTTGCATAGCCGGTATTTTCCAGATTTCCGCACATATTTTTTTGACGGTACAGATAATAAGGAGACATCTCACAGGCTCTGGCGTATTCCATAGTCATATCCATGATTTCCTGATTGTTCTCCAGCCCCATTTCCCGGTACTGGTCCTGAAACAGTTTCAGCCGTGCCGCTCTCTTTACTGCCAGTGAATGGACGGTAAGGCTATCCGGATTCAGCTTTTTCACTTCTTCCAATGTATGCCGTACATCTTCCTTCTGTTCTCCGGGAAGACCGACAATTAAATCCATATTGATGTTATCAAATCCACATTCCCTCGCCAAAGCGAAGGCGTGTCGCGTATCCTCCACCGTATGCTTTCTTCCAATAATATCCAGTGTCACCTGGTTCATGGTCTGGGGATTTACGGAAATTCTAGTAACCGGAAACTTCCGGATAGCCTCCAGCTTCTCCCTGGTAATGCTATCGGGACGCCCAGCCTCAATGGTGTATTCTTTTACCTGATGTACCGGAAATTTTGCCTGAATATGCCCTAGTAATCTAATCAACTGGTATGGCTCCAGTGTTGTAGGAGTTCCGCCTCCAATATAAATGGTATCCAGCACCCGGTCTTTCATGGTCTCGGCAATAAAGTCCAACTCTTTCAAAAGAGCATCCAGATAACTGTCTACTTTTTCCCGCCATCGCTCTAAAGGGGATGAACTGAAAGAACAGTACAGGCAGATACTGGGGCAGAAAGGAATACCCACATACAGACTGTAGCCCTTTTCATAGTCAATATCCTTCAAAATATCACGTTCCCGATTGGCAATGGCAATAGCCAGCGCTGTCTTTTCATTGCTGGTAAAATAGGTATTTCTCATATATTCTGCGGTCTGTGCATTGCTCATGCCGGACTCTATCAGCCCCATAGCAATCTTCGTGGGACGGATTCCCGTTAGATTTCCCCAGGGAAGTGTCTGTCCCGTTTCCTGCACCAGCAGCTTATAGAGCACCTGTTTTAATTTATTTTTTCTTATTTTTCTGTCTTCTGTTTCATTGTAAGGCAAAAACCCTTCCTGCTCTTTTCCTGCAAAATTCAGACAGATTCTCACCTTTTCTCCATATTCTATGGAAATCAATCTGTCATATATTCTCTTTTCTTCCTCTGCAGTGCAGTACATTTCTATATCCTCCTGGGGATAAAAGGCCTTCACCAGGGTATAGGCATCATATTCAAATTCTCTTTGATTAAACGCAATTCCAATCATATACGTTGGTCTCTTTCTCTCTATTTTCTACAGATAGGGATTATTCTTTCTCTCAAATTCCGCATCTGTAGCTTCTCCATGTCCCGGATAAATTTCTGTACTGCCTGGAAGAAGATGAAGCAGACGGTTTAAACTCTGCCGCATACTGTTCATACTGCCTCCCGGCAAATCGGTTCTGCCACAGCTTCCGCAAAAAACAGTATCGCCACTAAGACAGACACCCTCGTCTTCTATCCAATAACAGCAGGAACCCGGTGTATGTCCCGGAGTCAGCAGCATTTTTACAGAAAAACCGCCTATCTGAAAAACAGCACTGTCCTCCAGATACACATCTGCCTTTACCGTATACGGCGCCCCTGACCAGTCTGCAGAAAGATTGCTGTATGTATCTGCCAATAGCCCTTCCTCTGCCTTTGCCGCATAAACCGGAATCCCGTAATGCTCTCTCAGTTCATTGGCTGCACAGATATGGTCATAATGACCATGGGTAAGCAATATGGCCGCTGGTTTTCCCTGCAGTTTTTCCAGCGCATAAATAATTCTCTCCGCTTCAGCTCCCGGGTCTATGATAACAAGTTCCCCTGTTTCTTTGTGTTTCAGAAAATAGCAGTTGGTCTGCACCGGTCCAACCATTATTCCTCTCAATATCAGATTCTTCATACAAAACTCCTTAACCGGCAGTACGCTCAATATCCTTAACGCTGTCTATCTGCCTGATTTTCTCAATCAAACTGTTCAGCTCTTCCTTGCTTTTGACTTCAAAACAAATATTAATCGTTGCCACTCCCTGTTTGCTGGTTCTGGTATTCAGCGCCGAAATATCAATTTTGCGCTCTGTAAAAATCTTGGAAATATCCACAATCAATCCTGTGCGGTTATAGGCAAATACATTTAAGTCTGCCATGTAACGCTCTTCCGTCTCTTGTTCCGGCACCTGCCATTCCGCATCAATCAAACGGTTCCTATCCTCTGCAGACATATTCATCACATTGATACAATCTGTCCGGTGAATGGTTACCCCACGGCCTCTGGTTACATATCCCACAATTTCGTCTCCCGGAATGGGGTTGCAGCACTTGGAAAACCGCACAGCCACATCGTGAATACCTTTTACCACAATACCGCCTTTGGCCTTGCCGATATGCAGTTTCTCCTTGTGCTCTGCCGTAGCCTCCAGCACCTTTTCATCCGTCAGTTCGGCCTTATGGTCCTTATTATAGACTTCCAACAGCTTGTTGATAATCTGACCTTCCTTTAAGCCTCCATGACCTAAGGCTGCCAGCACAGAATCCCAGTCCCTGAAACCGTATTTCTTCATAACCGCTTCCTGGTATTTGGGCTTTTGAATTTCCCCCAGAGCAACTGCTTTTACTTTTGCGTACTGTATCAGCATTTCCTTGCCCTTCAGGATATTATCTTCTTTCAATTCCTGCTTGAACCACTGGTTAATCTTATTCTTGGCCTGGGTGCTTTTTACTACTTTCAGCCAGTCCCGGCTGGGACCCTTGGAATTCTGAGAAGTAATGACTTCCACCCGGTCTCCGTTCTTAATCACATATTCAATGGGTACCAGTTTGCCGTTGACTCTTGCTCCTACCATCTTATTGCCCACTGCGCTATGGACACTGTAGGCAAAATCTATGGGTGTAGAGCCGTTTGGCAGAGTTTTTACATCTCCCGCAGGGGTGAAGCAATACACACTTTCGGAAAATAAATCCAAATCACTCTTTAACAGGCTTAAAAATTCCTTATTGTCAGACATATCTCTCTGCCATTCCAGAATCTGCCGAAGCCAGCTCATTTTCTCTTCTTCCGACTGTGTAACACTGACTTTTCCGTTATTGGAAACCTCCTTGTATTTCCAGTGGGCCGCAATACCGTATTCTGCAGTTCGGTGCATTTCAAAGGTA
>DXFK01000195.1 GCA_019114495.1 Candidatus Blautia stercoravium | reverse complement strand
ACGCATAATTCTTCCTGTTGAAACTATAATTCTCAATCTTATAAATACAAAACCATAGCTTTTCCTACTCTTTCATGATAAAATGTTTTTATCATTCTTTATTCATACCAAAAGGAGATTTCTATGAAACCGTTAATCAGCTTTACGAAAAAGCGGTCTGGGCGGAAACATTATCTTAAAAAATTCTTCATAATAAAGAACTGCTTGTGAACAAAACACAGGAGAGTGCCTTTTACAGCAAAAACTATTACCTCACAAGGGTAAACGGCCTGCAGAGCCTGTCAGATTACCATTTCAGAAGTCATCATTTTCTGCACCGAAAATACCTGGC
Organism: Candidatus Blautia stercoravium; assembly: GCA_019114495.1. Classification (GTDB taxonomy): domain Bacteria; phylum Bacillota; class Clostridia; order Lachnospirales; family Lachnospiraceae; genus Blautia; species Blautia stercoravium. Next base: position 8,231 of record DXFK01000195.1, on the reverse strand, counting down.
AGAACGGCTAAACACCAAAACAGCAACCCCCGAACAGAATTTCTGTTTATACAAGGCACGTATCTTCTGTTATTAAATGACATTGATACGAAAAAACCGTTAAAACTCACAACGATAATATACATACGGAGGTTCTCACATATGAAAAAATACGTTTTCTTTCTTTTTATAGCAGTCCTGCTACTTTTTGACGGATTTGTTCTGATTCACTTTTATCAGACCACAGCCGCTCCCCTCTCCTACTACATCTGTTTCTGGGCGGCTCTGGCCATTACCCTGTTCTTTGTACTGTACTGGCTTTTCCTGCGAAACAGACTGAAAAGTGCTGTAAAACATTACATTCCATTTGTATGCAGTCTGGCTGTCCTGCTGCTCAGCGTTCTTTTCCTTTACAGCGGAATCCGCGACCTTGCAGCAAAATCCAACCCGCAGCAGACGACCCTTACGCAAATACAGTTTTTTAGAAATAAGCACACCCTATTTGGTATTTCTCTGGGATACACTTATTCCATGGAAGGTATTGACTTAAACGAAAAGACTGTGCGCGTAGCCGTTACAGAAAAAGAATTTGAAATGTATTCCTATATTCAGCCTGAAGGCAGTCTGGACACAGACAGCAGAGGAATCAGCTACAAATACTCTGAAGACTCCAAATTCCTCGTCCAATACCTTCCTGTGTCCAAAAAAGCCGTGCAGGTGCTGGAAACCACACCATCTCCCCTGACCTACCAGAGCAATGATTCCGATGAACTGCATGCAGAAATTACCTCTATTATAGATGACTGCACTATAGAAGCCAAAGTTACCAGTAACGGCAGCTACCATGGTTCTCATCTGAAAAAAGGAGATACTATCACCATCAAAAGCGACATGACGATTTTGTATCCTTACAATGTACAGGAATTTTACGAATTTAAAGAAGGCGACTCCATTTACTTCAATGTCGAAAGCATTGAAGACGGCGATACGCCTGTCATACACACCTCTGTTCTGAATCTGCAGACAGATGATAAAAAATAAATCTACGTTCAAAAAAACCGATAAAGCACCTCAAAATGCCTTATCGGTTTTTTTATACCTTGAAATCTCCAGTTCCGGAAAAAAATACAGCAGAATTTCTCTGTAACTCTTCCCCTCCAGTGCCATTTGCTGTGCCGTATACTGGCTCATTCCCAGCCCGTGTCCCACACCTTTGCACAGAAACCGTACTTCTTCCTCTGTTTTCTGTATAGTAAAGCAGGAAGACGGCAGTTGAAGCAATTCTCTCACCTTTTCCCCCTGAAAGACCTGATTTCCAATCTGCACTTCCATGGCATATCCTGCCCCGTCCGCAGACTTCACTTCCACGGTTCCCTCTCCCATCTGAAATCCCGGATATACACTCTTTAACTGTTTCTCCAGTTCCTTCTGTGAAAAATAACAGCCCTCTACATACAGAGGACTGTCGACATCTTTGGCGGTTTCCACAGACGGTATGTAAGAAAACTCTTCTCCCAGAACTTCCTTTCCTTCTCTGGTTTTTCCCCCACTTAACGCATGATACGGCAATTCCCGGACCTCCCCGTCTTTTTGCAGTACCTGACCTTCGGTCTCCTGGGCTGCCTTTTGAAAAACCTCATATTTTTTCAACATTTCGCTGTCCATCTGCTTCTTTTTTATGTAACTGGCAGCTTCCTGAATCATTTCCTCCTGTTTACCGGGATTTGCATACAGATTTGTTCTGGCCAGAACTACCTGAGCCTGAACGGCCTCTTTCTCGTACTCCCAGGAGATCTGCGATGCCGCCACAGACGCCGTATATGCTTCTATATCGGGCTTTTCGCTTAAAGGGCAGGCAGTACGACCCAGAAGCACCACAGTAAGAATCCAGGGCAGTACAGGAAACAGCACCGCTATTAAAATACACGAGTCCTTTTCTCTGCTCATACTATGACAAACTCCTGTATTTTCCTCACTGTTATCCTATGCCTGCCCTGTCATGTCCTATCCCTTTTTTACCACAAATGCCGGTATGGGAGGGTTATTTTCCCGATTATAATAATGGTTTACAATCACAATATATTTTCGGCTGTCCAACTTCCTCAGAAAGTCCAGTATCTGATTCTTTTCCTCAAATCCCGTATCCCCTCCGCTATAAATACAAAGCGCCATAACACCGCCCTTTTTCAGAAGACACAGTCCTGTTTCCACTGCCTGCACACTGGTGTCTGCCTTTGTGGCCAATTGGTGGTCTCCTCCCGGAAGATATCCGAAATTAAAATAAATTCCATCCACAGAATCCGGTTTCACATACTGTTCCATATGGATGTGACTGTCAAGAATTAATTCTGCCCTTGCTAAAAGACCACGCTTTTCCAGCCGTTCTTTTGTAGCTTTTAAAGCCTGTTCCTGAATATCAAAAGCCCATACTTTTCCCGTGTCTCCTGCCATTTCACACAAAAACTGTGTATCATAGCCGTTTCCCATGGTGGCGTCAATATAAGTCCCACCCGGTCTGACTTGCAGCTGAAATAATTCATGGCTCCATGCTGTAATCTGATACGATTTCATCTCTATTTCTCACTTGCTTCCAGTGCCTGTTCCAAATCTGCCAGAATATCGTCAATATGCTCGATACCTACAGACAGACGAATCATTCCCGGAGACACGCCTGCTGCCACAAGCTGTTCGTCATTCAACTGTCTGTGAGTATGACTGGCGGGGTGAAGTACACTGGTTTTGGCGTCTGCCACATGGGTCACAATAGACGCCAGCTTAAGGCTGTCCATAAATTTCACTGCTGCCTCTCTGCCTGCTTTTAATTCAAACGAAATGACGCCGCAGGTTCCCTTTGGCATGTATTTCTGTGCCAGTTCATAATATTTATCTCCCGGCAGTCCCGGATAATTCACCTTGCCAACCAGTGGATGTGCTGCCAGATACTCTGCCGTTTTCTGGGCATTGTAGCAGTGTCTTTCCACTCTTAATACCAGAGATTCCAGTCCCAGATTCAAAATAAAGCAGTTCATTGGAGAAGGAATAGAACCCAAATCTCTCATAAGCTGGGCATTGATTTTTGTAATATACGCCGCTTTTCCAAACTGTTTTGTATATACAACGCCATGATAAGATTCATCCGGCTGTGTCAGTCCCGGAAATTTTTCTGCATGAGCTTCCCAGTCAAAGTTTCCGCTGTCAACAATAGCTCCTCCTACCTGCGCTGCATGACCGTCCATATATTTTGTGGTAGAGTGTGTCACAATATCCGCTCCCCATTGAAACGGCTGACAGTTCACCGGTGTCGCAAACGTATTGTCCACAATTAGAGGAACGCCGTGGCTGTGTGCCAGATTTGCCATTTTTTCAATATCCAGCACCACCAGAGACGGATTGGCAATAGTTTCTGCAACAACCGCTTTTGTGTTGGGACGAAAGGCCTTGTCCAATTCTTCTGCCGGTGCGTCCACATCTACAAAAGTACATTCAATTCCCATTTTCTTTGCTGTAACACCCAACACATTCAAAGTCCCGCCATAAATGGCAGACGCGCAAATAACATGGTCTCCTGCTTCGCAGATGTTAAATACAGCATAGAAGTTCGCCGCCTGTCCGGAAGAAGTCAGCACAGCCGCTACCCCGCCTTCCAAATCTGCAATCTTTGACGCAACCAAATCATTGGTCGGATTCTGACAGCGGGTATAAAAATATCCGTTATCTTTTAAATCAAACAATCTGCCCATTTCCTCTGTGGTATCGTATTTAAACGTAGTACTCTGGTAAATAGGCATCATTCTCGGCTCACCCTTTTTGGGTTTCCAGCCAGACTGGATACATTTTGTCTCAATATGATATTCTCTGCTCATTTTTTCTCTCCTGTTCTTAAAATTTTATTTTACTATGAGTTTCTGCCCCAGCGTCACCATAGCCAGACAAATTCCCACACTAAAGACCATATAAACTACTGCAGTTCCTGTTTTCCCCTGCTTCATCAGAGAAGAACTCTCCAAAGCAAAGGTAGAAAAAGTTGTAAATCCTCCGCAGACTCCGGTTTTCAGAAACAATACCAGATGACTGTCTCCCCATCCGTTCCTTGCTGCTGCCGCCGTCACAATGCCTATTACAAAAGCTCCTATAGCATTGATACACAAAGTTATCCAGGGAAATCCTGACTTATCCTGCAAAGGAATCATCCCCATCAGATATCTGCAAACCGCTCCTGCAAACCCGCCGATTCCTACAAATAAACAATTCAGCATGTTTTTCGCCTCTTATCTTCTGTAATATTTCTGTCCTATCAGTATAATCCCCACAAAGAGCGCAATCCCAACTCCCAGAATCACCAGCGTTGCTTCCTGGCTTATCTGAAATTTTACAGACATTCCCACCAGCACCAGCATATCAATCCCGATAACACAAACGGCTCCGCCGATAGTTGCCATAAATTTTCTTTCATTCTCCGGTGATACTCCGCTTCCAAATCTTTCCTTTATCATGGAAGACTTTCCTTTCAAAGCCAGAAAAATCCCTACTGCCAGAATCAGAATACCCAAAGCCACCATAATTTTTTCACTTGAATTCATATTGCCCTCCCTTTATCCCTTTATAATTTTTATAAAATTTTCTGAATACAATCGCAAACCATATGGGAAGCACCGTTCCCTTCAACACACAGGAAATGCTCAATGCCCACCATACTCCATTTAGTCCCAGGACGGTTGCTGAAAGCAGCATAGCTGTAGGAATTCGCAGGGTATTAAAAACAATTCCCGTCACAGAAGGAGGAACCGTTCTTCCCATACCTTGAAATGCCCCGGTTGCAGCTCCCTCCAGGCACATAAAAATTTCACAAATTCCTATAATTCTAAGATAATCTACTCCCATAGGAATAACCTCTTCTTCCGTAATGAATATACGAAAGAAGAATTCCGGAAATACCAGAAGCAAAAAGCTGGTAATTGCACCCCAGACTGCCATAATAATCATGGATGTATGATAACCTTTCCGAATTCTCTCTACTTTGCCTGCCCCGTAGTTCTGGGCAATAAATGCGTTGACTGCCGTAGAAAATCCGCCTGCCATCATCCAGGAAATGGACTCTATTTGACTTCCCACCTTCTGCACGGCAACAGCCGCATCTCCCCAACCCGCAATCAGACGGGCAATTACCATGGAAATTGCAGAAAACAGGGAATCCTGAATGGCCGGAGGAAATCCGATTTTTACCATTTCTCTGATGTATTCCTTTTTTGTTCTCACAAACAAATGCAGATTTGCAAAGATAACCGGCTCCTGCCATACAGCCCTCAAATATAGGATAAACACAATGACCTGTGCCAGTACCGTGGCGATAGCCGCCCCAGCCACTTCCATACGTGGAATCGCTCCGACTCCAAATATCAATACCGGATCCAGTACCAGGTTAATCAAAAGCCCTATGGTCGTGACCCGAAACGTCGTAACCGTATTTCCCATAGCTGCCAGAATTCCTCCCAGTACCTGGTCCAGGAAAGAAAATACCACCAGACCGCATACAATCATCAGATACAATCTGGCGTCCCACACAACTTTCGGACTGTTTAACTGGAAAAAGGCAATCAACTGTCTGTTCAAAAGCAGACTGATAATACCGTACAAAATTCCAAGAAATGCTCCCATCCGCAGCGCACCTCTGGCATATTCAGCTGCTGTTTCTCTGTCTCCCGCGCCCAGCTTATGTCCTACTGTCACCTGACCGCCGATTCTGGGCACCGTGGTCACACCATTTGCCAGCCACATAAACATGCCTGCCGCACCTACTGCCGCTACCGCACCGCTACCCAGCCGGCCAATCCATATCATGTCCACCAGATTATAACCCATTTGTATGAAAGAAGTCCCCATAATAGGAAACGCCAGTCTGGCTAAGGTTCCTGCTATGGGGCCATTTAATAAATCTATTTTCTTTTTCATAACTGCTCCATTTTCCCTAAAAACTGCTCTATTAAACCCTCTTTTCATATAGTTTATCAGACTGTCAGCACTTGTGTAAACACTTATTTTCAAATCCTCTTCTTTTCTTTGTTTCCCACCTGTGGTAATCTTATATTAAAGTATTTTTTGAAGGAGTTTAACGCTATGAAAGAAAAAATTTATACTATCCCTCTCATGGACGCATTCCGCGCACAGGACGAATGTCCCTTCTGTTTTATTGAACGAAATCTGGAACAGCATGCCATAGACTTTGTCCTTGGTTCTGGCGCTTCCTACATGGAAGACGATGTACGTGCAGAAACAGATAAAATAGGCTTTTGCCGAACCCATTATAAAAAAATGTTCGACTACGGAAACCGCCTGGGAACCGGCCTGATTTTAACCACACATTTCAAAAAGAAAAACGAAGAACTGAAGCAGCAGATAAAAATGTTTTCTCCTGCCAAAGCCTCTGTCCTGGGACATTTTAAGAAAACAAAGGTAGATGCGGAAAATCCCCGTACAAACATCGGATCCTGGGTAAAAGAGCAAACAGCATCCTGTTACATCTGTGACTATTATAAAAATACCTACAACCGTTATCTGGATACCTTCTTTGAACTCTACCGTAAAAACCCGGAATTCCGGGAACTCTTTAAAAACAGCAAAGGTTTCTGTATCCCTCACTTCGCAGATTTGGTGGAAATCGGAGACACACTGCTGTCTGATAAAGAAAAACAAGCCTTTTATACTGACCTCTTCCCTCTCATGGAAGACAACCTCCAGCGCGTAACCGAAGATCTGGAATGGTTCTGCGACAAATTCGATTATAAAAACAAAGACGCAGACTGGAAAAACTCCAGAGACGCCATTCAGCGCGGTATGCAGAAGGCTGCAGGCGGTTATCCTGCCGACCCGGTCTATAAGGCAGAAAAATAAGAAAATCAAAAGTATTTATAAAAAAAGAATAAATCAGAAATTGTCTTTTTCATTTTTCTTTTATTTTTTTGTCATAAATTGTCCTTATTTACATAGTATAGTATTACTTGTAAAAGCCAATAAGACTTTTTTCAAAATCTTTTTCTTTTCATATTACTGGCAGTGAGTTGCCAGTAACTCCTTCTTTTTTATGAAATAAAACAGGAGCAGGAATCTATCCCCCTCGGATTCCTGCTCCTGTTCTTTTTCTGCTATTTCTCCTTCCATATAGGACTTTATCCCCTTGCTATTTTTTCTTATAAACACATCCCTGTTTTTTTCTTTTATTAACATTTCTTTTAGGATTTCATCACATTTTTATCACATTTACCCTGTATAGTATTACTTGTAAAAGCCGATAAGACTTTTTCAAAAATCTTTTTCTTTTTCATATGCCGGTATGAAAACCGGCTCTCCTTCTTTTTAATATTTATAATATTAAAAAAGAGACCAGAATCAACCTTCCCCCCTCATTGATTCTGGTTTCTTTTTTATTTCTTTTCCTTCCCGGATTTATAACCTCTTTTTTTATTTCTGCATAATATAGAATTGTAACCATTCATATTCCAAAAAGAAAGGAATCCATTATGGAAAACAAAGAAAGCAAGACCTGTTACCCCAAACAGCACAATCACGAAATTACGGGAAGTACCCGCATCTCCGGATGCTGTGAGTATGCCCACAATCATAGATTTGCAACCGTTTCAGGTGATGCCATTCCCTGTGATGGAAGTCACGTCCACGAAGTAAAATTTACCACTGATTCCTGCAACGGACATCATCACGAATTTTGCGGTACCACTGGTAAAGCCATTGATGTGGGATGTGGAAAGCATGTTCACCTCTTAAAAGGCTGTACCACCTACGACGCCAACCACAAACACGAATTCATTGTCTCCACAGACATTGAAAATCCTGTTTGCGAATAACACAATGCCTGGGGCTGCCCCAAAACAAATGTTTTGTACGGCAGCCCTAAAGGGCTGAAAACAGACCGTGCAATTGATTCTTCCTTACCATTATCCCCACAATACAGTTCTCTTTCTCTTTTTTGTGGATAACCCCATACATTTCAATACCTTATGTGGAAATCCCTAAATACTTCTATAAAGGTTCTCTCAGTCTTCTGTTCAATTCCATTTAGTAAAAAAATAAGCCCAAACCCTTATAATAAGGATTTGAGCCGTTTTTATTTAGTGAAGCATCGGGGATTCGAACCCCGGACAACTTGATTAAAAGTCAAGTGCTCTACCGACTGAGCTAATGCTCCATAGAAAATGCCCAGAGCCGGAATCGAACCAGCGACACGAGGATTTTCAGTCCTC
>DXFK01000194.1 GCA_019114495.1 Candidatus Blautia stercoravium | reverse complement strand
ATAGCATCTTTATCATCATTTTTTGAGTGATTATAATATTCATACTGCTGAGCAAAAGCATTTTCTTTGTTGCACCATGTTTTCTGACCCAAGCCTGTAACATCATGCTTTCTGGCATCCAACGCTTCTTCTGTGTACCGTTCAAACCAATCTTCCATTTCTTTTTTCATTCGTGAAATGATCTCCTGGTGGGCAGGACTTTCATACAGGTTTTCTGTTTCCTCCGGATCCTTTTCCAGATCATAGAACTCACAGGTTGGTCCGCCATAATGATGAACATATTTATAGGCTCCTTTTTTTATCATTCTGGTTTTTCCATACTCGTCATAGATCACAATTCTATTTTCTCTATCTTCCTCTCTATGATTCAGAAGAGAAACCATGCTTCTACCCGGCTGTTTTCCCTGAATCTCTTCTTTACATCCAGTCAATTCCAACATGGTAGGAAAAACATCATACTGGCTAGTCATAGCGCTACATACTTCACCTTTGTAAGGGGTACCCGGTATTTTTATGATAAATGGTACTTTTACCGCTGATTCAAACATATTTGGAGGGTAAGTTCCATTTCCCTTGCCCCAGATTCCATGATGTCCCATGTTCATTCCATTGTCTGCGGTGAAAATAACAATGGTATCCTCTTCCAGTCCCTTTTCTCTAATCTTATCTACAATTTTTCCAATGCCTGCATCCATGGCAGAAATCGCCGCATAATAACCTGTCAGATTTTCTTTTCTCTTTTGAGGTGTATCTCCTACAGGGCAGGTATTAATCTGCCATGGGTGAACGGGAAGATCCGGCGTGGCCTGGAATTCACATTCCCGATAAAGATCCAGATATGGTTTCTGGTGTTCATGTGCTTCCCACGGGCTGTGAGGTGCTGTATAATGAACACTCATATAAAACGGCTGTTCTTTAGACACCTCCTGATCCAGATATTCCAAAGCTTTCTCCGTGATCAAATCTGTCACGTATCGGTCTGAGAGAGAGACCTCTCCCTCTTCACAAGTATCCGCCATAAAATAATGACATCCTCCCCGAGCAATACTGAACCATTTCTTAAATCCTTTTTTCTTTTTCACATTATCCCCTAAATGCCATTTCCCGCTCAAATAACAATCATATCCGTTTTCTGCGAGCACTTCCATATAAGTTTTATGCCCTTCCAGATAGTCAATGGCATGATCCTCTCGATTGAATTCCGAGATTTTATTTAATTCGGGGTATTTCCATGCATCCACATTTCCGCCGCAAAGCCAGTCTTGTATTCCATGACAGGACGGCATTTCTCCTGTGACCAGAGTTGCACGGGCAGGCGAACAAACGGGAGAGGCACAGTAAAAATTCTCAAAACGAACTCCTTCCTCTGCAAGTCTGTCCAAATTTGGTGTCTTCAAGTCTTTGTTCCCTGCACATCCCATTGCCCATGCCCCCTGATCATCTGAAAGAACAAATACAACATTCGGTCTTTTTTTCATGGCTTCTCCTTTCCGATTCCTCATACTCCTTTTACGATTCCTTCGTATTTAAGCGCAAAATACAAAGCCCAATCCTGGTCATTTGCCCACGGATCATAATAATGTCCTTTTTTTCCGTTCACGGTTTCAGGATAGACCATGGCACAGGATGCTCTTCCATCTTTCGTAAACAAATTCATACAGCCACGGAAAGATGCTGAGGCTTTTTCCAAGTAATCTTTTTTTCCCGTTTTTTCCCCATACTGAGCATAAGCCATACCAGTCAGTGCACTCCAGTAATGAGGATACGTATCTCCATAATTTCTGTATTTGCCAAACCAGCGTCCATCCCAATGGCGGATTGCCGTTTCGTATTGATGGTAATCCGGTTGCTCCCCATTAAAGAGACTCAGAACTTTCATCTGCTTCTGAGCTTCTTTCAGAAATTTCTCTTCTCCTGTAAGGGAATAGGCTTGAAGCAGACAACTGACTGCCGGTGCCACAATGCTCTGTTCATATCTGACTTCAAAAGGAGGATAATGAATACTGTTTTTGCAGATCTGAGCCGCATGTTCCAGAAATGCTTTTCTAAATTCCTTGGCTTCCTCTTTCATATTCTCTGAACAAAGGGCGCTGTACAGTTCCGTTGCCGGAATACCGATCCCGTAAAATTTTTTTCCACCCTCCAAATAATATCTTTTCATTGTGGAAAAAGAATCTTTCAAATATGATTTTCTTTTTGTAAGTCCATAAAGTTCCAGCTGAAAAACTGCCATCCAGGGATAATTGTACAAACGATGCCATGTATTATTTCTGTTTATATCATTGAATACAATGCCCGCATCTTGATCATATAATTCCCGGTATACATACTCTACATATTTCTCCAAGGCTGCTCTTAAAAGCTCGGATTTCTGTATCTGGAGGAATTTTGCCAACAGAATGCCCATGCATATTCTCTCGCGTCCACCGTTATGATCATCCAGATGACTGTAGTATTGGCGCTCTTCTTCATTGTCGTAAATCAAAAATGCGCCGTCCAAAGGACTTCCCGGATGATGATATTGCTGCTTCTCCACAAGAAACTGACATCTTTTTTCTATAAGTTCATACAAATCCGGAGCCACAAAAAAGGATG
>DXFK01000193.1 GCA_019114495.1 Candidatus Blautia stercoravium | reverse complement strand
AAACCATACCAGCTTCTTGGTGAAGCAAGGGAACCACTGCCGATGATTCCGGGAAGTGACCGGAAAACAGATTCCGAATATGTCCGTAACGGCACTGTCAGCATATTTGCTTTTATAGAACCGCTTGGAGGTATGCATCATGTAAGCGTAAGAGAACACCGTACAGCGCTTGACTGGGCAGAAGAAATCAGATACCTTACAGACGTCATGTACCCGGATGCTGAAAAAATCGTCCTTGTGATGGACAATCTCAATACGCACAAACCTTCCTCATTGTATAAGGGCTATCCAGCGGAAGAAGCAAGACGCATCCTAAAAAGGCTGGAGCTCCATTATACCCCAAAGCATGGGAGCTGGCTGGATATTGCTGAAATAGAGCTTCATGTAATGACCAGACAATGCCTCAGCCGCCGTATCGCTGAGATAGGGCTGTTACGCAGCGAACTGTCTGCATGGGAAACAGAACGAAATACACTGGCAGCAAAGGTCAACTGGCATTTTAGAACCAGTGATGCCAGAATAAAGCTTAGTTCACTGTATCCTACATTTACCACTGCCCCTTAGCGAGGTGGTGGTATTGCTAAAAATCATCAAGTCGCTACACTAGTTACAGACTAAACTTACGGTGTGAATGATGTCTATCACGTTTTGACGAAACAACCGCTGACTATATCCATAAACGGATGTACCGTATCCGAGTGATACTGGAAGAACAGCCCGGGCTTACGTACCATCTCATCTCACTTTACAGAACTTTGCATTGGAATCGGCAGAAAAGGGTTCTGCACTGTCTTTTGCCGGATATGTGGAACCTACAATAGGAATCCTTCTTTCTGTATTGGTTACAATATATCAGATTCATTATAAAATGTCTCGGAAAGTATCTTAAATTACAATGGTGTTGGGGTCAAAAGCATTGATTCAATAAAATTGTGTTAAGTGTTTCCAAATTATTCTGTAATATTTATTGCACTTTGTGTTTGTAAGCAACGATTAGAGATAAATGGACACACATTTTCCAAACAATTTATACATTTTTATGGCTAACAACCTTTTGACCCTGACATCATTACAATACCACTATAATATTTTCAGGCAATGGGAAATCCTTCTGCAGCAGCTTTCCGGCACTCCCCGATAAATGCCTTTCACAGCAGCTGCTTATGGAAACAGCCTGCGTATCTGCCGCTTATCAATATCCGTGATTCTCTTTAGGGGAATCCCGGCAGCGGCAAAGGCCTTATTCTTTAAGCGGTCTCGCTTTTTTGCGTCTCTGGTTGCATGAGTGCTGTCATCTAGTTCAATGGCAAAAAGTACATATAAATCCTTGTCGCAAATAACGAAATCCACATGCTTCTGGGCAATTTTATGGAAATATTTCATGTACTGTTTTTTGTCCGTTACGGCAAGTAAATCTTTTACACCAACCTTAGGACATATGATATAATGATACTCATCAGCCACTTCTTTTAGGAGAAGATAAAAGCGGTATTCTCTTTTGGTGAGCAGATGTCTGGCCGTATAGGGATAATAATTCTTTTTGCGATACAGCACCAAAGCCAGCACCAAAAGCAGGGGAATACCCACGCATGGTATATACAAAAGATGATTCAACTGTCTGTACCTCCGTAAAATGAAAGAATACGAATATATGTTCGCTTTCTTTCATTTTAAATCATTTCAAAGAAAATTGCAAGGAGAAAAGAAAAATGATTACACATGAGGAAATCGAAGAATTTATCTGCCAGTATCCGGTCTATCAATATGCCTTTTTCCCGCCCGAAGAAATTGAATTTTCCTTCCGGGTACGCTGGATCTGTGAAAAAGAGTGTGAACGGTACAATTCCACCTGGGCCTGTCCGCCCGCTGTGGGAAGTGTAGAAGAGTGCCGGAAGCGCTGTCTGGGTTATCGGGAATGTTTCTTATTTTCCACCATTGCAGAAGTCTCTGATGTCATTAATTTTGAGGAGACGCTGGCTACCAGAAAAGAGCACGAAGCCATTACTGCTGCCATTGAAAACTTTATACGACAGCAGGGCAGCGACTGCATGGCCCTTTCCACGGAATCCTGCGACATCTGCGAAACCTGCACCTTTCCCCAGGAACTTCCCTGCCGTTTCCCGGAAAAAATGCACCCCTGTGTGGAAAGCCACGGAATCATCGTCTCCGAGCTGGCAGAAAAATATGATATGGAATTTACCTTAAGCGCCAATCAGATTCTGTGGTTTGGTATTCTTTTCATCAACTAGACATATGCTGTAAGGAGAAGATGTTCCGGGGGCATGAAGGTGAAAGGGAAACTGAACGAATTCACAGGCCGATTAGGGGACTCCCTGCAGATTCCCAAAGATCTTTCCTACAGAGAATCTGTACTGACTCTCACCGGTTCACGGGAACTGTATATTGAAAATTATAAATGTATCCGCCAGTATCAGGACACCTGTATTATCCTGTTGTCCAGACAAAATAAAATTCAGATAGAAGGCAGCCATCTGGTGATTGCTTACTACACAGATGTAGAAATGAAGATAACCGGCAATATCTGCAGAATTCTATTTTTATGAGGGAGGTTGCACCTTGCAGGACTGGAAATACTACCGCAAAGGGTATGTACGCATTCAGGTAAAGGCGGACTGCCCGGAGCGGTTTTTGAATTTATGCGCTTATCACAAAATTCGTGTCTGGAATCTGCTGCAGAACCATAACGGCTATGAAATGAATCTGACGGTAAAAGATTTTTACAAACTGAAAAACATTTGCAGGAAAACCCATACACGGGTAAAAATCACAGGAAAATACGGACTGCCCTTCTTTTTTTACCGCAGCAAAAAAAGAAAGGCATTTTTTATCGGCATTTGTCTTAGTCTTTTCCTGATGTCTGTCCTTTCCCGCCATATCTGGAACATTCATGTGGAAGGAAATGTACATAACAGCACCCAGACCATACTGCGTTATTTAGAAGAGCTTCAGATAGAACACGGCGTTCTGAAAAAAGACCTGGATTGTGCGTGGATTGCCCAAAAGCTGCGGGCAGAATTTCCCGACATCACCTGGGTATCTGCCCGGATTTCCGGCAGCAGACTGATTCTGGAAATTCAGGAAAATGACAATATCTATGAAAAAAAACAGCAGGAACAATCTGCCTGTGACTTGATTTCCACCAAAACGGGGCAGATTGTTTCTATGATAACCCGCACCGGCACACCTGTAAAAAAAACAGGAGACACCTGTGTAAAAGGGGAACTTCTGGTTCGGGGAACTCTGGATATTCAAAACGACAGCAAAGAAATTGTCCGCCAGGAATATACCCGGGCAGACGCTGACGTTCTGGTGGAATATCCGCTGCAGTATTATCACGCCTTTTCCATGAAATACGAAAAACCTGTCTATACCGGCGAAGAAAATAAAGGATATCTGCTGCAGCTGGGAAATTACTGTCTGAACACAAAGAAAAACGTTTCCTGGCAGGAATTTGATACTGTGACGGATTTAAAGCAGGTGCGCCTGACCGAAAATTTCAGACTTCCCCTTTACTATGGAACCAGCACAGACTGCGCCTACGAGACCCGAATTTTCACTTATACGGAACAGGAAGCCAAAGAACGGGCCACTCTGCATTTAAATACGGTTTTACAAAGTTTAACGGAAAAGGGGGTTCAAATATCTGCAAATCATGTTAAAATAGGAATACAGAACGGAATCTGCACTGCCAAAGGGACCGTGTCGGTAATCGAAGAAGCAGGACAGCAAATCCCCGTACAGATTCCAGAGCAGCCGACAGAAAGGAATACAGACTTAAATGAGTAATATTTGTGAAGAAAAAATGGAATTGCCTGCAGAGCATGAGAGAAATGTGTTTGGTCAATTTGATGAGCATGTAAAAAAACTGGAGAGAACCCTGGGCGTCACTGTAATTTCCAGAGACGGGCAGATTAAAATTCTGGGTCCGAAGCCATCCTGTGACCAGGCCGTTAAAATACTGAAAGAATTTCTGGAATTGTCCCAGAGAGGAAATACCATTACCCAGCAGAATGTGAATTATGCCCTGTCATTAGCCATGGAAGAGAAAACCTCTGCCATTACGGAAATCGACCGGGACTGCATCTGCCATACCTTAAACGGAAGACCCATTAAGCCCAAAACCCTGGGACAGAAAGCCTATGTAGACCAAATACGCAAAAAGATGATTGTATTCGGCATGGGCCCTGCGGGAACGGGAAAAACTTATCTGGCTATGGCCATGGCTATTACTGCTTTTAAAAATGATGAGGTGGGCAGAATTATTCTCACCCGTCCCGCCATTGAAGCGGGGGAGAAACTGGGCTTTCTGCCGGGCGATTTGCAGAGCAAGGTTGACCCTTACCTGCGTCCCCTCTATGACGCCCTGTATGAAATCATGGGAGCCGAAAGCTTTGCCAAAAACATGGAAAAAGGCCTGATTGAAGTCGCTCCTCTGGCTTATATGAGAGGACGTACCCTGGACAATGCCTTTATCATTCTGGACGAAGCCCAGAACACCACACCGGCTCAGATGAAAATGTTCCTGACCCGTATCGGCTTCGGATCTAAGGTCATTATCACAGGGGACCTTTCCCAGAAGGATTTGCCCTCCGGTACCCGTTCCGGTCTGGATGTTGCCCTTCGTGTTCTTCGCAAGGTAGAAGATATTGCCTTCTGCGAACTGACCAACAAAGACGTGGTGCGTCATCCCCTGGTGCAGAAAATCGTACAGGCTTATGACGATTATGAAAAAAAAGAAAAGCCGGAAAAGAAAGAAACACGAAAAGAAAAATTCGGCAGAACTGACAGGAGAAGATGAGTATGACTTTAAATATTGAGATGGAATACGAAACCCCTCTGGAATTTGACTATGAAGACATTGCCCGCAAAGTCACAGAGGCAGCCCTGGACTATGAACGCTGCCCTTATGAGACAGAAATCAATCTTGTTTTGACCGGAAATGAACAAATTCAGCGTACCAACCGGGAATTCCGGGACATAGACCGCATTACCGATGTGCTGTCTTTTCCCATGCTGGACTTTGATGTACCGGGGGATTTTTCCCATGCAGAGGAAGACTATTCCTGCTTTCACCCGGATACCGGGGAACTGCTGCTTGGTGACATTATGATTTGTATTCCCAGAATGCAGGAGCAGGCCGAAAGCTACGGTCACGGACAGATTCGGGAATTTGCCTTTCTCATTGCCCACAGTATGCTGCATCTCATGGGCTACGACCATATGACGCCGGAAGAAGCGGCCGTTATGGAAAAGAAGCAGGCCGAAATACTGGAAAACCTGGGAATTACTCGTTAAGAAAGTGAATAAAGAAAAAAAATCAGCCGATACTATATTCTGAAAAGATATGGAAACAACGTTTCAGATAAGGGAGGTTCTTATGAAAAGAATAATCTATAGTGTCGGCTTTTTTCTTATTGTATTGTTCCTCTGCACTGGTTTTATGCTCAGTTACCAGGTAGCGGATTTAAAAGACCGAATTTACGACCTGGAAGAAAGCAGCGCCCAGGTGCAGCAGCAGGTGTCCGCGGTTTCGGCCAATCCTAAAGGGCAGGATTTTATTTTTCAGCGCTATGAGGAGGGAACCTTAAAGCAGGAGTGCTACCGCATTACCGCTTACGGAGAACAACGGGTGATTCTGCGCCAGGAAAATATAGAAACCGTATCCGAAGATGCCGAAGAAGGGTATCAGCTGCGCCTGGAAAACGGCTGCGTAGTCGTATATGAAAAGGCAGACAACACAGTTTTTGAATATACGGATATTCCGTTGGAGGCTCTGCCAAAAGATTTGCAGGAAGAAGTTCTTCTTGGAAAAGACATGGAGACGCTGGACGAACTGTACAGCTTTCTGGAAAACTATTCCAGCTAAAAATCACCGTCTGGACGAAAGGTCAAAAATAGTGTACTATTAAAACAATATGAAAAAACTAATGAGGTACCATATAAGATGAACATTCGAGAAAAACTAAGAGACAAAAAGCGCATTGTCATTAAAATCGGTTCTTCCTCCCTGACCCACCAGGAGACCGGAAGACTGGATTTGATAAAAATGGAAATTCTGGTAAGGGAACTGGCTGACCTGCACAATCAGGGAAAGGACGTGATTGTGGTATCCTCGGGAGCCATTGCGGTGGGACGGGCAGTTATGGGTATACATGAAAAACCTACTAAACTTGCACAAAAGCAGGCATGCGCCTCCATCGGACAGGCCCGTCTGATGATGATTTACCAGAAACTGTTTGCGGAATACAACCAGACCGCCGCACAGGTTCTGATGACCAAATATACCATGATTAATGATACCACAAGAGAAAATGCCAGAAACACCTTCAACAGTTTGCTGGAAATGGGAGCTATTCCTGTAGTAAATGAAAACGATACGGTTTCCACCGATGAAATTCAATATGTCAACACCTTTGGAGACAACGATACTCTGTCCGCTCTGGTGGCAGCTCTGACTGGAGCGGATATGCTGATTCTGCTCTCAGATATTGACGGGCTGTTTACCGATGATCCTAATATAAATCCAGATGCCCGTTTTATTGACGTGGTAGAAGAACTGGATAAGCATTTTCTGGAGATGGGAAAAGGTTCTTCCGGCAGCAGTGTGGGAACCGGAGGCATGGCAACGAAGCTGGCGGCGGCTCAGATTGCGGCAGCAGCAGGCACAGACATGGTCATTGCCAATGGCTGTGATTTCCATGTCATTCACAAAATCATGCAGGGCCGAAACCACGGCACCTTGTTCCTTTCCCACGATCGGGATGAGACAGGACTGCAGGAAATGTTTGAAAATTTATAAAGGAGTACTTACATATATGAATCAGGAAAAAATCAACAGAATCAATGAGCTGGCGAGGAAGTCTAAAACCGAAGGGCTGACACCGGCAGAAAAGGAAGAACAGAAGAAACTTCGTACCGAATATGTTGCTACCATCCGCATGAACTTAAGAGCACAGCTGGACAACATCAGCGTACAGGAAGAAGACGGAAGCATTACGAATTTAGGTGAAAAATATGGTCTCAAAAAAGGAAATTAGGAAATACATTTTCGCTAAAAGGAAAGAAATTTCCATAGAAGAAGTGAAAAAAAACAGCCGGATTATCTGTGATACCGTGACTTCTCTTCCGGAATTTCAGGCGGCAAAGTGTGTCTATGCCTATGCGGATTATAACAAAGAGGTGAGCACCAGAGGCATTATGGAACAGGCCTGGAAAATGGGAAAGAGAGTAGCTGTACCAAAAGTGACAGGTCCTCACGAAATGAAATATTATTATATCACATCCTTTGACCAGTTATCTCCCGGATATTTCCAGATTCCCGAACCGGCGGAAGGAGAGGAAGCCCAGGAAGAAAACGCTTTTCTCATTGTCCCGGGTGTGGCTTTTGACAAAAACCGCCACCGGGCCGGATACGGACAGGGATTTTATGACCGGTATTTAAGTATGCACCCGAAGCATAAGACAGCAGCCATTGCTTTTGAATTTCAGATCGTGGAGGAAGTCCCCACAGAAGCCACTGATGTTTTTCCGGACAAAGTCGTGACGGAAAAACGCGTGATAAGGTAGCGACATCTTCACCATGCCAAACATTGCCCAGTTCCCATGTTAGATAAGGCAAAGTTTGGCATTTCCGCTGTTTGAACTAAGGGACTTGCATAAACAGTTCTGACAATTCTCCCAATTCATCTATTCTATGAATCTGACTCTGCTCACTAAAGTTCCATATTTATGTAATCAGATTTAGTATACCACAACAGCAGACAGGTTTATTTTTCTTTAAATCGGTTGAAAAATTCAAAACGATACTATATACTTATAAAATAATGCCCTGAAAGGACTTAAGAAAATGGAAAACAAAGAACTGATTTTTGACAGTAACATAGATAAATTAATTGAAAGCGCAGATTTGACAAAGGAGGCTCCCACAGAAGAGCCTTACCGTCAGTACTGGTTTATGAAAAAGGCAAGACAGCTTGTAAGAGAAAAATCGAAAGAAGTGAACCGGGATTTAACTTTCTGTGTCAATACCTTTGGCTGCCAGATGAATGCCAGAGATTCTGAAAAACTGGTAGGGGTACTGGAACGTATCGGCTATGTGGAAGCCCCGGACGAAAATGCAGACTTTGTCATATACAACACATGCACCGTGCGGGAAAATGCCAATCTCCGGGTTTACGGACGCCTCGGCTATCTCCACAGTCTGAAAAAGAAAAATCCTCACATGCTGATAGGTCTGTGCGGCTGTATGATGCAGGAAACACAAGTAGTGGAAAAGCTGAAAAAGAGTTATTCCTTTGTAAATCTGATTTTCGGTACCCACAACATCTACAAATTCGCCGAATTGGTGGTATCTGCCCTGACAAATGACCGCATGGTCATTGACATCTCGAAGGATACGGATAAAATTGTGGAAGACCTGCCAAGCGAGCGGAAGTATCCCTTTAAATCCGGGGTGAACATTATGTTTGGCTGCAACAATTTCTGCAGCTACTGCATTGTACCTTATGTGCGCGGACGGGAACGCAGCCGGAATCCGAAGGATATTGTAAGAGAGATTGAACATCTGGTGGCAGACGGTGTGGTAGAAGTTATGCTTCTCGGCCAGAACGTAAATTCCTACGGCAAAAATCTGGAAGAGCCTATGACATTTGCGCAGCTTTTACAGGAAATTGAAAAAATCGAAGGACTGGAGCGTATTCGCTTTATGACCTCTCATCCCAAGGATTTATCTGACGAATTAATTGAAGTCATGAAAAACAGTAAAAAAATCTGCCGCCACCTGCATCTGCCCCTTCAGTCCGGCAGCAGTGAGATTCTAAAGAAAATGAATCGGAAATATACCAAAGACCAGTATTTGGAGCTGGTGAAAAAAATCCGCGAGGCCATGCCGGATATTTCTCTGACTACGGATATTATTGTGGGATTCCCAGGGGAAACAGAAGAAGATTTCCTGGAAACGGTAGACGTGGTGGAAAAAGTGCGCTATGACAGTGCTTTTACTTTTATTTATTCCAAGAGAACCGGTACTCCGGCCGCAGCTATGGAAAATCAGATACCGGAAGATGTTGTAAAAGACCGTTTTGACCGTCTTCTTACCCGGGTTCAGGAGATTGGAAGAACTATGTCGGCCCGGTATACGGGAACGGTACAGGAGGTTCTTGTAGAAGAACAGAACAGCCAGGACACACATCTGATGACCGGAAGGATGTCTAATAACCTGTTGGTACATTTTGAAGGGGATACCTCCCTTGTGGGAACCATTTGCCAGGTGCGATTAGATGAATGCAGAGGATTCTATTACATGGGTACAAAAGTAGGATAAAGACAGAATGGGAATTTGGATAAAAGATATATGATGTTAGAATATAAGGAGAAGCTGTTGAAAATGTTTATGCATACTGTAACTTACATGGACTCT
>DXFK01000192.1 GCA_019114495.1 Candidatus Blautia stercoravium | reverse complement strand
ATAAGTTAATATATGTGAGGGAGTAAGAATTGCAAGGAGGTAATATCGTGAAGAATCAATGGCTGAGAAAAGCAATGTTAATACTGACTCTGGGTTGCCTTACGTTTTCCATGACAGCGTGTAAAGCAGAGCATATGCTGGATAAAGTTCTGGAAAAAACAGATTCCCAGAAGACAGAGGAAGATAAAACAGAAGAAACGGAGAGTACAGAACCTAAGGTAGAGGTGGCGAAGCCGGAGCTTACCACAAATTTAAGCGGTTCTGTGACCTATAAAAAAGGCGATCAGGCGGAACCGCTGACAGTGGAAGCTACTTCTTCTGACGGTGGGACGATTACCTATCAATGGTATAAAAGCCTGACGAATACCAATGGCGGAGGCACTGTGATAAAAGGCGAGACAAAGAATACCTTTACACCGTCTACGGAAGAAGAGGGGACCATGTATTATTATGCGGTAGCTATCAGCACTGTGGGAAATTCTACCAACCGGGTGACCAGTGATACGAAAGAAGTCATTATAACAGCAGATGCAGAAGCGCAGTCTGCCGAAGGAAGTCAGACGGAAGAAACAAAGGCTGACGAGGCAAAGACAGAGGAAAATAAAACAGAAGACAAATCATGAGACCAGAATCAGGACAATAAAGCTACAGAAGGGCAGTCTGCACAGTAATGGGCTTTAGTATGAAACTGAAATACTAAAAAACAGCGAAATATGTATTTTTCAAGGATTCTCTTAGGAGAATCCTTGCATTTTTTATAGATGTTTAGTAAAATCAGTAATAGGTATGACAGGAGGCAAGACATGGAAAACACAATTAAAGTGGCAGTAGATGCTATGGGAGGCGATTATGCGCCTACAGAGGCTGTGAAGGGTGCTGTGGCAGCCCTGCAGGAAAGGGAAAATGTCCGGATATTTCTGATTGGAAAGCAGGAGATACTGAAAAAGGAACTGGAATCCTGCACCTATCCAAAGGAAAGGCTGGAAATCGTACCGGCCAGTGAAGTTATTGAGACAGGAGAGCCGCCGGTGGCAGCTATTCGCGGAAAGAAAGATTCCTCTCTTGTAGTAGGAATGAAAATGGTGCGGAGAGGAGAGGCTGACGCTTTTGTTTCTGCAGGCAGTTCCGGGGCAATTCTGGTAGGCGGAACCACTATCGTAGGCAGAATCAAAGGGGTGGAAAGAGCGCCTTTGGCGCCTTTAATTCCCACAAAGGACGGTGTATCCCTGCTCATTGACTGTGGAGCCAATGTAGACGCCCGTTCCTCTCATCTGGTACAGTTTGCGCGTATGGGTTCTATTTATATGGAACATGTGATGGGGGTGAAAAATCCCAGAGTGGGAATTGTCAACATCGGCGTAGAGGAAGAAAAAGGGAATGCCCTTGTGAAGGAAACGTATCCTTTGCTGAAAGAATGTAAAGACATTAACTTTATCGGCAGTATTGAGGCCAGAGACATTCCGGCAGGAGCGGCAGATGTCATTGTCACGGAAGCTTTTGTTGGAAATGTGATTCTGAAGCTGTATGAAGGTTTGGGAGCCACTCTTATTTCTAAGATAAAGGGCGGTATGATGTCTTCTCTTCGCAGCAAGATAGGAGCACTTTTAGTAAAGCCTGCTCTGAAAACAACTCTGAAGAGCTTTGATGCCAGCGAGTACGGCGGAGCGCCCCTTTTGGGACTTAAGGGACTTGTGGTGAAGTGCCATGGCAATTCCAAAGAACGGGAATTTAAGAATGCCATTATTCAGTGTATCTCTTTTAAAGAGCAGCACATCAGTGAGCGTATCGGAGAAAATCTGACCGTTGCACAAGAGAAAAAAGAGGAAGTTTAGGAGGATATATCATGGAATTGGAAAAATTACAGAAGATAATAGCAGAGGTTTTAAATGTGGATGCAGAGGAGGTTACTCCGGATACCACCTTTGTAGACGATTTGGGTGCAGATTCTCTGGATATTTTCCAAATTGTGATGGGGATTGAAGAGGAGTTCGATATCGAAATTCCCACAGAAGAGGTAGAACAGATTGTATCTGTGGGAGACGCCGTAGAGCAGATTAAACGTCTGATTGGCTAAGTAAAAAGGGGCTGTCGCATGAAGTGAATGCCGTTTGTGCGCGGTCCCTTTGAGATTTTTTGTGACAGGAGAGGAGAGATTATGAAAGAAACAAAAAAGTTTTTGGAATTGGAAAAGAAGATAGGCTATGCATTTGAAAATTTTGACCTTCTGATAAATGCCCTTACCCACAGTTCTTATGCAAACGAACATCATATTGCATACAAAGGGAACAACGAGCGTCTGGAATTCCTGGGAGACGCGGTGCTTGAGGTGACCTCCAGTGAATTTCTGTTCCGTACATACCCGGACCTTCCAGAGGGTGAACTGACGAAGAAGCGGGCCAGTGTGGTCTGCGAGCCTACATTGGCGCTCTGTGCCAGAGAAATTCCTCTGGGGGATTATCTGCTTTTAGGCAAAGGGGAAGAAGCTACAGGAGGCAGACGGCGGGATTCCGTGGTATCCGATGCCATGGAAGCGCTTATAGGAGCCATTTATCTGGATGGCGGTTTTGCTAATGCAAAAGAGTTTATTCATAAGTATATTTTAAATGATATTGAGAATAAGCAGCTCTTTTATGATAGCAAGACTACTCTTCAGGAAATCGTACAGGGCCGTTTTGAGGAAGATGTACATTATGTTCTGGTGAAAGAGGAGGGACCGGACCATAATAAATCTTTTTATGTGGAAGCAGTGCTGGGAGAACGGGTTTTAGGCCAGGGCTGCGGGCATACGAAGAAAGCGGCAGAACAGCAGGCCGCTTACTGTGCCATTAAAAAGCTGAAAAATGAAAAGGGTGACATATGTATTTAAAGAGTATTGAGGTACAAGGCTTTAAGTCTTTTGCCAATAAGATTACATTTGAATTTCACAATGGAATTACGGGGATTGTGGGCCCTAATGGCAGCGGCAAGAGTAATGTGGGCGACGCGGTGCGCTGGGTGTTGGGAGAACAAAGCGCAAAGCAGCTTCGCGGAGGCAATATGCAGGACGTTATTTTTTCCGGTACAGAGACCAGGAAACCTCTGGGATTTGCATATGTGGCCATTACTCTGGATAACAGTGACCATAAGCTTCCTATTGATTACCAGGAAGTGACCATTGCCAGGAGACTATACCGCTCCGGAGAAAGTGAATATCTTTTAAATGGAACTTCCTGCAGACTGAAAGATGTCAATGAGCTTTTCTATGATACCGGTATCGGAAAAGAAGGTTACTCCATTATCGGGCAGGGACAGATTGATAAAATTTTAAGCGGAAAGCCGGAAGAGCGGCGGGAGTTATTCGATGAAGCTGCAGGGATTGTAAAGTTTA
>DXFK01000191.1 GCA_019114495.1 Candidatus Blautia stercoravium | reverse complement strand
TATAACAGACTTTCTGCCAAAAAGTTGCCCCGTCAATATCTGCGGCTTCATAATAAGTGGCGTCCACACCCAAAAGTGCTGCGGTATAAATAATGACATTTTGTCCAAGACCAGCAAAAACAGCCATGATAATCAAAGATGCCATTGCTGTTTTTCCACTTCCGAGCCAGTTCTGATTTGGAACACCGAAAGTTCCAAGAAGACCATTCAAAAGTCCGGTAGACATTGGGTCATAAATCCATTTCCACACGAAGGAAAGAGCCACTCCAGATGCAATCGCCGGAAGATAATAAGCTGCTTTAAAAATCGTCTGAATCTTCTTCCTGTAGGGCAGAATCATAATGGATATGGAAAAGGATAACAACATGGATACCGGCACTGTGATGATCGCATACACGAAGGTATTCCACAATGCTTTATAAAACAGGTCATTCTTCAGTGTGTGAACATAGTTATCCAATCCAACCCATTCTGAACCCATCGGTTTATATTCCTGAAAACTGGTAATCGCCGCTGAAACCACAGGATATAATGTAAAAATCATAAATGTACACAACGGAACCAGAATAAAAATATATGCCCACATGGTATCTTTTTTTAACTTCTTCATCATTGGACAGTTCCTTTCTTTCTATTACGGGGACACACAAATGGTGCCCCCGTGCTTTGCCTTTATTCAGCTACATATCCGTCTTCTCCAAATACTTCCTTTGCTGCATCTACAATCGCCTGATGCATTTCTTCCGGAGTGACTTCCCCTGCTAACAGACCCTGGAATTTAGGAACAATCACTTCATCTTCAATTTTGATTGCTTTTGCACCTAAATCTGCAGGAATGTCAGGTCTTGCAGGTACAATCTGTTTTGTCAGAGATTCTACGGTTTTTGTATTGTCTTCATTTTTGTTTTCAATTGGAGGCAATGCTTCATAAGCAGTTCTTCCACTTTCACAGATTGGTTTTAAGTATAATTCCTGGCAAGTTTCTGCTGCTCTTTCTGCACTTGCAAGATAATAAGCAACTTCTGCCACATTCTTCAAATGTTCTTCGTCTGGTTTCTTTTCTCCTGTCAGGCAGATATAACCATCCACTGCACCATATGCATTCTGTGTACCACCTTCAAAAACAGGTACCGGAAGCACAATGTAATCTACTGGAACACTTCCCTCAACCGCATTTGCATCACCGCTTTCCAGCATCTTATTATTCTCTGCTGCGGAACGCTCAAAAGAAGATAATCCTTTTCCTGTAATCATGGTCTGGCCTGTCAGCATCATGTTCCAGCGTTTACCAGCATCAACCGCACCCAGTTCTTTCGGCATGGAACCGTCATCAATGAGAGTTCTTAAATCTTTCAGGAAATCTTTCATTTTCGGATCTGTATATGTATACTTCAAATCCTCATCAAAAGCAGATTGGAAACCTGCATTTTTCACAAAAATGCTGAAATAGTCTTTTGCCGTCACACCGGAACATGCGAACACGAATCCATACGTTTTCGTTGTTCCGTTTTCTTCCACTACACCTTTTTTAATTGCTTCACGGAATTCATCATAAGTCCATCCATTTTGCTGAACGGATTTCCAGTCAATCCCTGCCTTTTCCAGAAGCTCCCGGTTTCCGCCAATACACTGTACTTCGCAATATGCAGGAAGTCCGTATAAGCCATCTCCGTTTTTAAAGTATCCCAGCACATTTTCATCAAAATCTTTCATCTGGTCTTCACTTAAATACTGGCTGATATCCACGGCCATTCCAATATCCAGGTACTTAGTCACAGCATCGGAACCAATAAAGGCAATGTCTGGAGGAGAACCGGCATTCACCTGCACATCCAGTTTCTGAGTGGTATCTTCCCAGCTTGCTGTTGTAACTTCAATCTCAACATTAGGATGTTCTTCATTAAATGCCTTAACATATTCTGTTATCTTATCCTGATAAGTTGCTGATACCGGAGGCAGCAGTGCAGTAACCACATCTTTCTCCTTTTTGTCTGTTCCTTTTTCTCCTTCATCAGAGTCCTTTCCATTTCCTCCGCCACATCCGGCTAGAGCTGTCATGCCCATTGCTGCTGTTAGTAACAATGCCATCATTCTTTTTGCTTTCATAGTAACCCTCCTACTTATTTTTCTGCTTCTTTTTTTCTTTGCGAAACAGCAGTTTTCACTTTCCCACCTGCTTTTTCCAGGCATTCCTTTGCAGTTTCAATGTTACACCCCAGGAGCATTTTTGTAATTGCCAGTTTTGCTTCACCTCCGGCTTCTCGAAGGGCTGCTCTTGCTTCTTCTCTTTGGCATCCCACTGCTTCCATTACAATATTTTCTGCCCTTGTCACCAGCTTCATGTTTGTCTGACGGACATCTACCATCAAATTTTCATATACCTTTCCAATTCCAATCATGCTAACTGTAGAAATCATGTTTAAAACCATCTTCTCTGCAGTCCCTGCCTTCAGTCTCGTAGAACCTGTCAGTATTTCTGGCCCAGTAATCAGCTCAATGGCACAGTCTGCTTCCTGTGATACCTCTGCCCTTAAATTGCAGACAATGGAAACACTTTTGCATCCTACTTCTTTGGCATATTTCAATGCTCCGATGACATAGGGCGTTCTTCCGCTTGCAGCCAGACCAATCACAATATCCCTGCTGCACAGACCGATATTTGCTAAGTCATTTTTTCCCAGATCCATATTGTCCTCAGCACCTTCCTTTGCTTTTACAAAGGCTTCCTCACCTCCGGCAATCAACCCCACCACCATATCATATGGTACGCCGAAGGTAGGCGGACACTCTACAGCATCCAGCACCCCAAGACGGCCGCTGGTTCCAGCTCCGATATAAATAATCCTGCCTTTGTGACGTAAGCTTTCTGTTGCCCACAAAATAGCAGTTTCAATATCCGGCAGTGCCCGATGGACGGCTTCAATCACATTATGATCTTCTTTGTTCATAATGCTGATGATTTCATAAGGTGTCATTTCGTCCAGCTTCATAGTTTCACTATTCCGCTTTTCCGTTGTCAGTTTCCTTAAATCCGGCATCGTTTCCCCGCTCCTTCTCCTTGTTTTTTTTTGCTTTGGCAATGAATGTCCTCTTCAGTGAATTCATGCACCTGTCATAATTCTTGTGCACATAGGCTACATACAACATATCAACAACAGCCAGCTGTGCAATTCTGGAACCTAGTTTTCCAGTGCGAAATTCAAATTCTGTAGCAGATACATAAAGATTATAATCCGCCAGTTTGGATAACGGAGATTCATGGAAACAGGTAATAGCAATCAAGGGTACATTTGCATCCTTCATAATCTCTGCACACTCCACCATTTCAGAAGTCAGACCGGAGTAACTAATAATCACCCCCACGTCTTCACTGGTCAAATTACGTGCCTGTACTAATTGTACATGAAAATCTTCACTGACCATACATGGCTCATTCACTCTTAGGAATTTCAAATAGGCATCCTTTGCCACCAACTGAGAGGCACCTACTCCAAAAAAAGCAATTCTTCTGGAAGATATCAAAAGCTCCACACTCTTATCAAGCGCTTCTAGTTCAATCAGATGTTTCGTATCTTCCAATGACATAATGCTTTTAAAAATCAACTTGTCGACAAGCTGCTCCATAGTATCACTTCTATGAATCTCACAGTTTTGCTCGCTGATAGTTTCTTTTTTCAGAGCGTTTTCATACATAAGTTCCTGTTGGAAATCTCTGTATTTTGCATACCCCAATTTCCTACAAAGTCTTGTAATTGTGGATGGAGAGGCAAAGGCATTTTGGGAAAATTCCCTAATACTCATGGTTGCAACTTCTT
>DXFK01000190.1 GCA_019114495.1 Candidatus Blautia stercoravium | reverse complement strand
TTCCCAACATTCCCACACTTCTGCCTATAAAAAACTGGTCCACAATGTTATACAGCGAACTTACCAGCATGGCAATAATACTGGGAACGGCAAATCTGACAAGCAAATTTCCTATCGCTTCTGTCCCTAGTGGATTATTCTGTTTTTCTTCCATCTGTTTTTCTTCCATCTGTTCTTTTTCCTTCCTCTTGGATTTCTATGGTGTTTTCTGCTTTCCGTTCTTTTGCGTTTTGCAGAACTTCCCGAGACTGCTGTGCCATTTTTTCCACACCACTTATCATCCTCTGCTGTTCTTCCTCAGTCAGTACGGACAAAACCTGTGTCCACCACCCAGCAAGGGCATTTCGCAGTCTGGGAATAATCTCTTCTCCTTTTTCAGTCAGATAAATAGCATAAGACCTTCCATTTTCTGTGGATTTTTTTCGCTCAATCAATCCCTGCTCTTGAAGCTTTTTCATGGTTCTCACTGCCAAAGCTTCATCTACTGCCATGTTTTCACACATTTCCTTCTGGCTGCAGCCCGGATTCGCTGATAAATAAAACAAAAAATTATAGCTGGAATAGCCAATGCCATATTCCTTCATGGTCTGTATCATATACTTCTGCTCTCGCCGATGAAGAATGGCAATGCTTCTTCCCAATACGCGGTTTTCCATATTGCCTCCTTTTCCTTGACAAATCAATTTTCATTATATTGAGTTATAATTGACTTGTCAAGTTCCGGTTTTGCCGCATTTTCTGCAGCTAACAAAGCAGAAAGATGAAGGAGACAGCCTGAGCAAATTTCCTGAAAGTATTTTGTTCATGTCAAACTATATGTTTATTTCGCTTTCACAAGCTTCCAAATCCAGAAAAACAGGCTGCCAAACAGCACTCCCATCATGATAGGAAGAAACCACACAGATAGAGCGGCGCCAGATACTGTTTTTATGGTAAGAAAAGCAAATATAAAAACGATTTCTGCTTTCATGGTACTGAGCAAGTGCTGCAGAATACTATAGACTCTTTCTCTGTTCGCCTCCGTCACAGTAACCCCTGTATTCCATATCTGAGGGTATCGTTCTACCACTCGCAGAAAAAGGTAAAGCAGGCAGGGCAGCGCCGGCCCTATCAGAATTTCCCCTTTTCCACCCCAACGGTCTATTTCTCCAACAGCATTGTAATGTACCGGTATGGTGTCCGGGAGCTTTCCCCACGAGATAATCACATACAATACCTGACTGATAAGCAACAAAATACAAAAAATATCTGCCCGCTTATCCCATTTGCTTTTTTCTACTTTCATGAAATTCCTTCTTTCGACTCTTTGAATATGATTCACTTGTCTGTTTTTAAGATAAGACATTACAACTTGATTATACAATAAAAAGTATGTTTAAAACACCATGATGTATAAAAAACAGTGATTTTTGCAAAAAAATGCAAAACCGGTTTATTTACAGAATGAAAACCGGAGCAGATCTGGTTTTTTGATTTGTTTTCTCACATTAACCATTTATCATTTTCTTGTAAAAAAAGCAAAGGGCAAGAATAAATTATACTTCTTGACCGTAAAAAAAACGCAGTAGCCCAGTAGATACAAGAAATACAGCGATTATTTAACTTTCTTACTGTCAAAGACGGGTGGATAAGGGCACTTGCGTTATCTGAAAGAATACCATAAGGCTGTATACTTGAATATTCTTACAACTAATAGGTTGAACGATATCTTGCTGATATTGATGAACATGCACAGGAACGCTTTGAAAACTTGTGGAATCAATAACACTGGCACAGAGTATAAAATTTTGCCACCTTTCTTTCTTAGAGAGCTGTGTTTAGGAAGGCCCGCATTTGCATAGTTGATTTTGTTCGTTTAAATGGATAGAATATATGTAGTACGCAATTAGGAGGACGAATCCTGTTTGAATATATGACAGCGCAAAATAAAATTTTGAAATTTGAAAAAATCCCCCTACGTAACGTATTGCTCGTAACGCTGCGTAATGAAGTAGCATAAGGGCGAAAGGAGGTAAAAGCTATGTCAAAATACACAACCGGAGAAATTGCGAAACTCTGCGGCGTCTCCGTTAGAACAGTGCAGTATTATGATACTCGTGGGATATTGGCACCCAGCGAATTCTCCGAGGGCGGCAGGCGGCTTTATTCAGAGGATGACTTCAAGCGGATGAAGATTATCTGCTTTCTTCGCGACGCTGGTATTTCGATTAACAGCATAGGAGAATTGCTGTCTGGAGACGACCCTGGCAGTGTTATTTCTGTTTTGCTTGAACAGCAAGAACAGCTTCTGAAAGAGGAAATAGATGAAATGCAAGTGAAACTTGATATGCTCAATGGGATTAAACGGGAGCTAAAGGGCATAGAAAATTTCTCCGTTGAATCTATTGGTGATATAGCTTATGCTATGGGAAACAAAAAGAAAATGAGAAAACTGCACGCTATCCTATTGATTACAGGTATTCCTATTGGCATAATTCAGTGGACATCTATCATTCTTTGGATAGTCACAGGAATCTGGTGGCCGTTTGCTCTTTATGTTTTGGTATCCATTCCGTATGCTATTTGGGTCACAAAATTCTATTTTAAAAGAGTAGCGTATATTTGTCCGCAGTGCCATGAGGTATTTAAACCTAAACTGAAAGAGGCTTTTTTTGCAAGACACACCCCTACGCTCAGGAAATTGACTTGTACTTGTTGCGGATACAAAGGCTTCTGTGTGGAAACTTATGGAAAGGAAGAAAAAAGAAATGGATAATATTATTGAATTGCTACCATTTTTAGTACCGTTGGTAATTGCAGAACTCGCTTTGCTGGCATATACACTTTATCATATTCTGACTCATAAGAATTATAAAAGAGGTAATCGTACTTTGTGGCTCATTGTTACGATTGTCGGCATGCAGTTTATTGGTCCTATCCTCTACTTCCTGCTTGGCAAGGAGGAATGACATGGATGTACTAACAATACAAAACCTAAATAAGAGGTTTGATAGTAAAAAAGTACTTTGTGGACTTGAATTGTCTGTTCCAGAACACAGCATTTTCGGTTTTATCGGTAAAAACGGTGCAGGAAAAACAACAACGATGAAAGCAATCCTTGGGCTTATAAAATCAGACAGTGGCGAAATCTATGTCATGGGTGAAAAAGTACATTTTGGACAGACCGGCACCAATAGGTACATCGGCTACTTGCCTGATGTACCAGAATTTTATTCTTATATGACAACGATTGAATATCTAACTCTCTGCGGTGAGATATGCGGAATGGACAAAACTGACATTGTAACGAGAAGTAAAGAGTTGTTGGAACTTGTTGGTCTTGGACAAGAGAGCCACCGTATCAAAGGATTTTCAAGGGGAATGAAACAACGCTTGGGAATTGCACAGGCGCTTCTAAACCGCCCAAAACTTTTAATCTGTGACGAGCCGACATCGGCGCTTGACCCCGCAGGACGTAAGGAAATTTTGGATATACTTCTTGCAGTAAAGGAACAGACCACGGTACTTTTTTCCACGCACATCCTTTCGGATGTGGAGCGTATCTGTACTGAAGCCGCTTTTTTGCACGATGGAAAAATTGCTATGCAAGGAACCATTGCAGAACTGCGAAACAAGCGGTCATCTGACGGATTTATCATCGAAACAGGACAAAAAGAAGCTACTGATACGCTTATAAAAGCATTTCGTAATCTCCAACGCACAGAGCAAAATATGCTTGTTTTTCATGGAGATGAGAACCGCTTCTTTGATATCATGCAATATGTGGCCGAAAACAGAATTCCTATACATAGAATTGAGCGAATAGAGCATACGCTTGAATCGTTGTTTTTGGAGGTGACAAAATGAAATCTCTGCTTGCTCTTACGAAAAAAGAATATCTGGAAGCTGCACGAACTGGTAAAATCATGATCCTCATAATACTCTTTGTGCTTTTCGGTATTATGAACCCTGCGATTGCGAAGCTAACACCGTGGATGATGGAAATGCTGTCCGATACAATGGCAGAAAGCGGATTGATTGTCACAAATATTCAAGTGGATGCCCTAACCTCATGGACACAATTTTTCAAGAACATTCCTATTACATTAATCGCTTTTGTACTGATCTTCAGTGATATATTTACTAAAGAATACAAATCTGGAACATTACTGCTTGTACTGACAAAAGGGTTGTCGAGATACAAGGTTGTGCTTGCAAAAACTGTGTTGCTACTGTCGCTTTGGACAGTTGGCTACGGAATTTGCTTCGCCATTACCTATGGATACAATGCTTGTTTTTGGGATAACGGCATTGCCAATCACTTATTCTTCTCGGTAGCTATATGGTGGACGTTCGGCGTATGGGTCATATGCCTTATTGTCCTATTTTCATCGCTTTTTCAGAATAACACAGGTGTTTCCCTGTGTACCGGCGGGACGGTGCTGCTGGCATATTTATTGAGTATCCTACCAAAAGTAAAGTCGTATTCACCTACTATGTTGATGGATACCAATTCACTTTTGATGGGTACACAAGAAATAGACACATATAGAAAAGCTATCATTCTCGCTGCTTCCTTGTGTATAGTATGCATTGCTGTAAGTATTCCAATTATAAACAAGAAACAGCTGTAAGTATGAAGTTGAGTTCATTGTATCTCTTTGACCTCTAACACCATTTATTTCAACACTATTAGGGTATATTGCCCTTTACAATATACCCTAATAGTGTTGTTTCAAA
The DNA here is from genome assembly GCA_019114495.1 of Candidatus Blautia stercoravium. Taxonomy (GTDB): domain Bacteria; phylum Bacillota; class Clostridia; order Lachnospirales; family Lachnospiraceae; genus Blautia; species Blautia stercoravium. Next base: position 6,341 of record DXFK01000190.1, on the reverse strand, counting down.
AAACAGTTTATATCATATTTTATGTACCCTCATAAGGACTTTTCTATACTCCCTTTGTACTCCCAATTTTACGATATTTTAATTTTTAGCAACTGCCTTAATTACCGCTTGAGAATTGAAAACGGCGTCCCCTCCAAATCATACGGTGTCACCTGATAAACGTAGTAATTCAGCCAATTGGTATACAGATTATTGGCATGAGACCTCCACAAAAGCTGTGGTTTGTTCTCCGCATTATCTCCCGGATAATATCCCTTAGGCATATCAATAGGCAGTCCTTTTCCTAAATCCCGTTTGTACTCTCCGTCCAGAGTCACCCGGTCATATTCCGGATGTCCCATAACGAAAATCTGCCGTCCTTCCTTAGCCATAGCCAGGAACACCCCTGCCTCCTGGGATTCTGCCAACACGGTAAGCTCTTTGCAGTTGTGAATATCGTCTGCCGTAACTTCTGTATGACGGGAGTGAGGAGCCAGAAAAACATCATCAAACCCTCTCACCAGGGGTATTTTCCGGTTTTGTACCTTATGGGAGAAAATCCCGAAGACCTTATGATCCATCTGCCGTTTCTGCAGTCCATAGTGATAATACAGCCCGGCCTGGGCTGCCCAGCAAAGATAAATGGTGGAAGTCACGTTTGTTTTTGTCCATTCCATGATTTCCTTCATTTCTTCCCAGTAGTCCACTTCTTCAAACTCCATCTGCTCTACCGGCGCTCCTGTTATAATCATTCCGTCGTATTTGTGTCCCTTTACATCCTCAAAAGTCTGATAAAATTTATTCAAATGGCTGGTTGCCGTATTTTTTGATGTATGGCTGCTGACCATCATAAAGGAAACATCCACCTGCAGCGGTGTATTGGACAGAGAACGTAAAAGCTGCAGTTCTGTCTCCTCTTTTAAGGGCATCAGATTTAAAATTAAAATCTGAATGGGACGGATATCCTGATGTACTGCTCTTTTCTCATCCATGACGAAAATATTTTCCTTTTCCAGAATCTCCTTTACGGGCAAATCACTTTGTATTTTAATAGGCATATTCTTTCTTCCTTTCCACTGCATTTTTATTGGATTTGAAATATTTCTGAACGCTCCGTTCCAAACTACATCAGCGGCGCAAACATACGAAGCACCTTTCCGATTACACGCATGTACAGCTTCTGCTTTTGATAATCGCCAGCCTGAATTTTGATACATTTTTTCAAGGTATTCTGGTAATCTCTCTCTACCGCAGTAATCTGAGAACTTTCATAGAGCAAAGCCCCACATTCAAAATGGTGGAACAAGCTTCTGTAATCCAGATTGATGGTTCCCACCACGGCCTTTGCGTCATCAGAAACAAATACCTTGGCATGTACAAATCCCGGCTCATATTCGTAAATCTTCACACCTGCTTCCAGAAGTTCATTGTAATACGTTTTCGCCACTGCGAAAGCATATATTTTATCTGGTATATGAGGCATGATAATGACCACGTCAATGCCCCTTTTTGCCGCATAGGTCAGGGCCATTATCATTTCGTAGTCCAATATCAGATAAGGTGTCATAATATGTACATATTTCTCGGCTGTATTTAAAATATCCAGATAAACCTTTTTGCCCACTCGCTCTTTTCCATAAGGACTTACTTCATAAGGTATCACAAAGCCGTCATTGGGCATGGCAAAATCTTCCGGAGTCTTATAGCACAGATACTTTTCTTCCTTCATCTCGTTGACATTCCACATTTCCAGAAACATATAAGTAAAACGCTCCACTGCCTTTCCCTTCAGCCGCACAGCCGTATCCTTCCAGTGTCCGAAGCGTACCTTGCGGTTGATATATTCATCAGCCAGATTCGTGCCTCCGGTAAAAGCAACTTTTCCGTCAATCACCATAATTTTTCTGTGGTCTCTGTTGTTGTAATAAGTGGAAAAAACAGGGCGGATAGGGGCAAACATCTTACACTGGATTCCCTGAGCCTGCAAAACCTTTGGATAAAAGTAAGGCAGCAGAGCCAACACGCACATACCGTCGTACATGACTCTGACTTCTACGCCTGCTTTCGCCTTTTGCTTTAAAATGTCCAGAATACTGTTCCACATTTCCCCTTCTTCCACAATGAAAAACTCCAGAAAAATAAATTTCTCTGCCTTTTTCAGTTCCTCCAGCATATCTACAAACTGGTTGTCCCCAAGAGGATAATAGGTAACCTGCGTGTGGTCATAGACCGGTGAATTGTCATATTCCTCCATATAATCTGCCAAATGCCCCATCTGCGGATTCCGCTCTTTCAACCGGGCCTTTACCTGCACATTCTGTGGTGCGTACTGCTTTGTATACCCGGAGAGAAAGCGCAGCCGCCGAAACAGCATTTTTGTTCCCAACTGTGTATACACATAAAGGTAAAACAAGGCGCCAAATACCGGAAAAATAATCAGCGGAAGCATCCAGACCAGTTTAAACTCCGGACTGCCGCTGCTGTTAAACAAATGAAACACAACACTGACGCTGAGCACAATAAAAATCAGATAAAAAATATAACTGTACTCCCGCAGCCATATATAAATGGCTGTCAGAAGGGCAAACTGTATCAAAAACGCCAAAACCACAATCAAGGTTCTTCCGAAAATAATGGTTTTTACCCCTTTCATACCCTTTTTTTTCATTTCGTTTTTGTCTATCATGCCCTGTCACTCTCCTGCCATTTTCAAAAAATCTTTCTCCGACAATATAGGAATTCCCAAATCCTTTGCTTTTTTGTTTTTGGAAGAATTGGAAGTTGTATCATTATTAATCAGATAATGGGTTTTGGAGGTTACGCTTCCCGTCACTTTGCCGCCTCTCTCCTCAATATATTCTTTTAGCTGCGCACGGTTGGCAAAATGTTCTACACTGCCAGTTATCACAAACTGTTTTCCTTCCAGCGAAGGATTTTCCTCTTTTTTCACAATTTCCAGTTCCAGATGAGACAACAGATGACCAAGCTTTCTTTGATTTTCCTCATCCTTAAAATATTCGGTGTAGGTTTTGGCAATCACAGGCCCAATGCCTTCTATGTCACTGATTTCTTCCCCGGTAGCTGTAATGAGCCGTTCTATATCATAGTCAAAGGCTTTGCAGATAACCTTGGCATTGGCCAGTCCGATATTGGCAATTCCCAGACTGTACAAAAGCCGGGGCAGTGTGGTGTGTCTGGCTCTCTTCAAACTTGCCATGAGATTTTCAAAAGACTTCTCGCCAAAGCCCTCCATTCCCACAATTTCCTCCCGGTAACGGTCTATCTCAAAAATATCTCCGAAGTCCTTAATAAAGCCTTTCAAAATAAATTTTTCCAGTGTAGCCTCGGAAAGACCGTCAATGTTCATGGCATCTCTGCTGACAAATAAGGTAAAAGACTTGATTTTCTTTGCCTGACACTGGGGATTCATGCAGTACAGCGACTCTACTTCATTGGTCTTCTGCACTCTGGCTTCCTGTCCGCACACCGGGCAGATATTGGGAATTTCCAGATTTCCACTGCGGGTCAGGTTTTCCGCAATCTGTGGGATAATCATGTTAGCCTTATAAACCTGTATCTTATCCCCAATTCCCAGCTGCATTTCTTTCATAATACTGATGTTGTGCACACTGGCCCGGCTGACAGTGGTTCCCTCCAGTTCTACAGGGTCAAAAATAGCCACCGGGTTAATAAGTCCCGTCCTGGAGGGACTCCACTCAATTTTTCTTAGCACGGTTTCCCGAATTTCATCCTGCCACTTAAAAGCATAGGCATTTCTGGGAAATTTTGCCGTACTGCCTAAAGATTCTCCATAGGCAATGTCGTCATACAAAGCCACCAGTCCATCGGAAGGGAAATCGTTCTCTGCGACCTGATGGGCAAAATACTCCATGGCCTCATCCAGATCAGCTGCCGTCACCACCCGGTATTCCACCACTTCAAAGCCCTGTTCTTTCAGCCACAGAAACTGCTGCTCTCTGGAATTTTGAAAATCCACGTCCCCGGCCTTTACCAGAGAAAACGCATAAAAATGCACATTTCGTCTGGCGGTTATCTCGTTATTTAGCTGCCGTACAGAACCACTGCACAAATTCCGCGGATTTTTATATCTGGCGTCCACATCTTCTATCTGCCGGTTTATTTTTTCAAAATCAGAATACGTGATAATGGCCTCTCCCCGAAGCACCAGTTCTCCCTGATATCTTATCTGCAGAGGAATGTTCTTAAACACTCTGGCATTGTTGGTAATAACCTCACCCACGGCTCCGTTTCCCCTGGTGACTGCTTTTTCCAGTTTTCCGTTCCTATACGTCAGTACGATGGTGAGGCCGTCCAGTTTCCAGGAAAGCAAGGTCTTGTGCTCTCCCACAAACTGCCGCAGCGTCTCCCGGTCTTTCGTCTTATCCAGGGAAAGCATGGGACTTTCGTGGGCCTCTTTCGTCAGTTCTTCTAATGACTCATATCCCACAGAGACCGTAGGACTTCCTGCAAGAGTTACCCCTGTCTCTTCCTCCAGTTTTACCAGTTCGTCATACAGTCTGTCATATTCAAAATTGCTCATGATTTCCCGGTCTTCCTGATAATAGGCCTTTGCGGCATCCGTCAGCATGGGAATCAGTTCTTTCATTCTCTGCATCTTATCCATGTTTCTCAAACCTCCGTTTTTGTTGTCCCTGATGTCGTCCTTTCCTGTCTTTGACAGGGGTTCTATATTTTCCCGCGTTTTTTACAGGTTTTCCCCCGGTATAGGTTTCCTGCACTTTTCCCGCCTTTTTCTCCTGCTCACGTTTCTCTAACAGCCGGATGAGCTCTTCCATCTCTTCCCCGGTGGCTTCCCGATACTGTCCCACAGCCAGGTCTCCCAAACAGATATTCATAATCCGCACACGTTTCAGACTCTTTACTTCGTATCCCAGATAATGACACATTCGCCGTATCTGCCGGTTCAATCCCTGGGTCAGCACAATCCGAAAACTGCGGTTTCCTTCCTTTATGACTTTGCAGGCTCTGGTAACGGTTCCCAGAATGGGGACGCCCTTTCCCAGGGCCGCCAGAAATTCTTCTGTCACCGGTTTGTGTACAGTAACCACATACTCTTTTTCGTGTCCATTGCCCGCTTTCATCATTCGGTTCACCAATTCTCCCTGATTTGTCAGAAGCAGCAGTCCCTCGGAATCTTTATCCAGCCTTCCTGCATAATATACCCGTATTGGATAATTTATATAAGAAATCACGTTTTTTTTCACACGCAGATCTGCGGTACACTCAATTCCTCTGGGTTTATGAAAAACCAGAAGCACCTTTTTCTCTTCTCTGCGGATCTCTTTCCCATCTATGAGAATCCGGCTGGAGTCTTCTACCTGAGTTCCTAATGCTGCCCGTTCGCCGTCTATGAGAATTCTGCCCTCCTGAACCAGACGGTCTGCCTCTCTTCTGGAACAGACTCCTGCCTCACTTAAATATTTATTTAAACGCATAATATCTCCCTTTATCAACCGCCCAACGCTGGTATGCGGTCTGTACAATGTGGAACTATTATACCACAATTTTCCCTGTAAAGGAAAGATTTCTTCCAAACCCGGTTGCTATTTTCCCATGATTCAAGGTATAATAAGGATGACAACAAAAACTTTAAAGCGGACTGACAGGACAGTCTGACTGACAAAAGAGGAGACAGCATGAAAGTTACAAAAAAGGGATTTTTTCTTACCGTGTTCGTTCTTCTTCTGGGTGCTTTTTTTGTCCTGGCCCCACCCTTTGCCTGTGTACTGGTAAAAAACTATCTGATTGCTTACGAAAACAGGCAGGAGGCCATGAAGGAGGACCACTGGGTTTACAATGCAACCGGAAAACGCTATGTCTACCATGACGGCTCTGTCATTCAAAACGACAGCAAGGTACTGGACAATGTGACCTACTATTTTGATTCCAAAGGCTATGTGAGAACAGGCTGGGTGCAGGATAAGGGTAAACTCTATTACCGCAATTCTGACGGTTCCCCGGTTTCCGGCTGGTTTGAAGACGAAAACGGGAAGTATTACCTGCAGGAAGACGGCTCTCCCACCATCGGATGGGCGGATATTGAAAATAAAAAATATTATTTTCAAAGCAATGGTGTCATGGCTTTGGGCATGACGGAAATCGACGGCGCACAGCATCTCTTTAATGAGGACGGCTCTGTATCCTCCGGATGGGCGGAAAATGACGGTAAGAAATACTATCGTGATGATACTGGCGCTCTGACTGTGGGATTCAAGGATATTGACGGCAAGACTTATTACTTCCGGGAAGACGGTACTATGGCTACAGGCTGGATTACCAGCGGCAGTGACCGCTACTATATGGACCAGGACGGTTCCAAG
>DXFK01000189.1 GCA_019114495.1 Candidatus Blautia stercoravium | reverse complement strand
GACTTGGAATTTCCCATCTGATTACTCCACGCTTACGAATATCAATTGCTACATTTTATCGGAATTAACCAGGCAGCTGGCTCCGCTGGAAAAGCAGTCAGAAACAGCCAGGATTTATCTGAAGAAGAAGGAAGAATTGAAAAAGCTGGATACCCAGATGTTTCTGGTAGAAATGAATCGTATTCGAGGGCAGCTAAAAGAGGCAGAAGAGAAATACCAGATTGCCCAGTCCGACTTGGAGGAAACCTGCAAGAGTCTGGATGTGACGAAAAGTGAATATGAAAAGCTGGAAGAAGAGCTGGAAAAGCTGGAGCAGGACATACAGCATGCCAGAGAAGTGACTACGCAGAAAACACTGGAAAAGCAGAATCTGGAAAACCGGATACATCTTTTGCAGGAGCAGATACATTCTGCCAGACAAAAGGAAGACCAGTATCAGGAACGGACAGAAGCGCTCCAGGCAGATTATGTAAAAAAGACAGAGGAAGAGCAGGCATACCTTGCCGAGAAAGAGAAGCTGGAGGAGCAGCTGCGGGAATATAAAGATACCCAGACTGCAGTTCAGGCCAAGTTTAAGGAATCTGTCATGGAAATCCACAAGCTGGAAGAGGCGGTGGAACAGGGAAAGAATGAAATTATCGAGCTTCTGAATCTGCGGGCTTCCACTAAGGGAAAGTTGCAGAGATACGACGCCATGATGGAGCAGATTTCCATAAGAAAAGTGGAATTAAACCAGAGGCATTTGAGGCTGAAGAGTGATTCGGCGCAGTTGGAGTCTTCAGAGGAACAGTACAGGACAGAAAAAGCAGAGATTGAGGAAACCATTGAAAAACTCATAAGAGAAGGGAATCGCTGCGAAGATAAGATTAAGAAATACCAGGCGGAGATTGCCAGAAGCACCCAGCAGATGGAAGTGGGACAGACCGCTTATCACAGAGAAGCCTCCAGGCTGGAATCTCTGCGCAACATTACGGAACGCTACGATGGGTATGGCAACAGTATCCGCAGGGTTATGGAGCAGAAAAAGCAGGTACCGGGTATCCGGGGCGTTGTAGCAGACCTTCTGAAGGTTGAGAAAAGCTATGAGACAGCCATTGAGACGGCGCTGGGTGGCAGTATTCAGAATATTGTCACAGACAACGAAAATACCGCCAAGGAAATGATTTCTTTTCTGAAAAAGAATAAGTATGGACGTGCTACTTTCCTGCCTCTGACCAGTATGAAGAACAAGAAGGTCTTCAACAATGCCAGTGCGCTGAACGAACCCGGAGTTATCGGTGTGGCCAGCGAACTGGTGACGGTTTCGGCAGAATACGAAGGGCTTGCCAATTATCTGCTGGGGAGAACCCTGGTAGTAGACCATATTGACCATGGAATTGCCATTGCGAGGAAATATCAGTATACCATCCGTATGGTAACCATTGAAGGAGAATCCTTAAACCCAGGCGGTTCTCTTACCGGTGGTGCATTTAAGAATAACAGCAATCTGCTGGGAAGACGTCGGGAGATTGATGAACTGCATGAGACGGTAGAGTCTCTGAAAAAGGATTTGGAAACCATGCAGCAGACATTGGAAGAATACCGGAATAAGAGGAATCACTTCCGGGATGAGGCTGCAAAGGTACAGGAACAGCTTCAGGAGCAGTACATTCGCGAAAATACGGTACAGATGAATTTGAATTCTATGAGCGGCAAACGGGAAGAACTGCGAAAAGGTTATGAAAGTCTGAAGGAGGAAACGGCTAAGCTGGAACAGCAGACCGGAGAAATCCAGGAAAACAGCCAGTCTATTCAGTTGGAACTGGAAACCAGCGCAGCAAAGGAGAAGGAACTGGAGACTCAGATTACTTCCAATCAGGAAATTCTGGAGGAAAAGAAAAAAGAAGAGGGAGAAATTTCTAAAGAACTGGAAAAATTCCATTTGGAAACAGCCAGTTTGACTTCCCGTCAGGGATTTCTTTTGGAAAATATCAGCCGTGTACAGGAGGAAAAGAAAAATCTGGAATCTCAGAAAGCATTTCTGGCTGCAGGGATGACAGAGGGCAAAGAAGAAATCCGGCAAAAAGAGAAGGAAATTGAAGAAATTCATCAGGCTGTGGCAGCCGCCCAAGAGGAAGCACTGCAGGATGAAGAAAAGATGAAAAATGCTCTGGCACGAAAAGAAAAAATGAATCAGGAGCACAAGGTTTTCTTTGCCAAACGAGATGAACTCTCTGATCGGATGAATCTGTTGGATAAAGAAAGCTATCGTCTCACTGGACAGAAGGAAAAACTGGAAGAACAGCAGGAATCCCAGGTGAACTACATGTGGGAAGAATACGAGATGACTTACAGCCAGGCACTGATTCATATGCCGGAAGAATTGATGGAGCGGTCAGAAATCAAAAAAGGCATTTCCGATATGCGTATGGAAATCCGCAAACTGGGAAATGTCAATGTCAACGCCATTGAAGAATACAAAGAACTTTCGGAACGTCATATTTTTATGAAGACCCAGCACGATGATTTGGTAAAGGCAGAGGAAACCCTGCGAGGGATTATTGAAGAATTGGATACAGGTATGCGCAGGCAGTTTGAAGAAAAGTTCCAGCAGATAAGGATAGAATTTGATAAAGCCTTTAAGGAGCTTTTTGGCGGCGGTAAAGGAACTCTGGAACTGGACGAAGAGGAGGATATTCTGGAAGCAGGTATCCGCATTATTTCCCAGCCTCCGGGAAAGAAGCTGCAGAATATGATGCAGCTCTCCGGTGGGGAAAAGGCTCTGACTGCCATTGCGCTCTTGTTTGCCATTCAGAACTTGAAGCCCTCTCCATTCTGTCTGCTGGATGAAATTGAGGCGGCGCTGGATGATTCCAACGTGACCAGATATGCCCAGTATCTTCACAAGTTGACAAAAAATACGCAGTTTATTATTATAACACATAGAAGAGGTACCATGACTGCTGCAGATCGCTTGTATGGAATTACCATGCAGGAAAAGGGTGTGTCCACGCTGGTATCTGTAAACCTGATAGAAAATGACTTGGACAAGTAGGAGGAACATATGGCAGAAGGAAAAGAAAAAAAAGGGTTTTTTAAGAGACTGGTAGAAGGACTTTCCAAAACCAGGGAAAATATTGTTTCCGGAATTGATTCCATTTTCAGCGGTTATTCCAGCATTGATGACGATTTCTATGAGGAAATTGAAGAAATTCTGGTTATGGGGGATATTGGAATCAATACCACCACAGCCATTATTGAAAGACTGAAGGATCAGGTGGCTGAGAAGAAAATCAAAGATCCTCAGGAGTGTAAGCAGCTTTTGATGGACAGTATTAAAGCGCAGATGGCCGTAGGAGAAACGGCTTACGAATTTGAAAACAGAAAATCCGTCATTCTGGTCATTGGTGTCAACGGAGTGGGAAAAACCACTTCCGTAGGAAAGTTGGCAGGAAAATTAAAAGACCAGGGCAAAAAAGTAATTATGGCTGCTGCTGATACCTTTCGCGCAGCCGCAGGAGAACAGCTTACCCAGTGGGCCAACCGGGCCGGCGTGGAATTAATCGGCGGACAGGACGGGGCAGACCCGGCGTCAGTGGTGTATGACGCCATTGCCGCAGCCAAAGCCAGAAATGCAGATGTCCTTATCTGCGATACGGCAGGAAGACTTCATAACAAGAAAAACCTTATGGAAGAGCTGCGGAAAATTTACCGGATTATTGAAAGAGAATATCCGGAAGCATATCTGGAAACACTGGTGGTTCTGGACGGTACCACAGGGCAGAACGCCCTGGCTCAGGCAAGACAGTTCCATGAAGTGGCAAATGTAACCGGTATTATTCTCACAAAGCTGGACGGTACTGCCAAGGGCGGCATTGCAGTGGCTATTGAGTCTGAACTGGATATTCCGGTGAAATACATCGGTGTAGGAGAGACCATTGACGACTTACAGAAGTTTGATTCTGATGAATTTGTCAATGCGTTGTTTAACATGGATTTCCACACACAGGAAGAAGAATAGAGACAGGAAGAGGGTATGAGAAATGCTTACATTAGAAAAGTTTGAAGAAGCGTCTGAAATCGTCAAAAAGGTGACACAGGAAACCAAGCTGATATACAGTGATTATTTCAGCAGTCATACGGGAAACAAGGTGTACCTGAAACCGGAAAACATGCAGGTAACGGGTGCCTATAAAATCCGCGGCGCTTATTACAAAATCAGTACATTGACACCGGGAGAGAGGGAAAAAGGACTGATTACCGCTTCTGCGGGAAACCATGCCCAGGGTGTGGCATATGCGGCAAAGGCCTTCGGAGTGAAAGCTGTGATTGTGATGCCAACAACCACACCGCTTATTAAAGTAGAGAGAACCAAAAGCTACGGCGCACAGGTCATTCTTCACGGAGATGTGTATGACGAGGCCTGCGCCCATGCGTATAAGCTGGCAGAGGAACATGGCTATACGTTTATTCATCCCTTTGATGACCCGGCTGTTGCCACCGGACAGGGAACGATTGCCATGGAAATTTTAAAAGAACTGCCTTTAGTGGATTACATATTAGTTCCCATCGGAGGCGGCGGACTGGCTACAGGTGTATCTACTTTAGTAAAGCTGTTAAATCCCAACATTAAGGTTATCGGTGTAGAACCAGCAGGCGCTAATTGTATGCAGGCATCTCTTTTAAACGGTGAAGTTATGACACTTCCTTCTGTCAATACCATTGCAGATGGAACAGCGGTGAAACGTCCGGGAGACCACATTTTCCCTTATATTCAGAAAAACGTGGACGAAATCATTACGGTAGAAGACGATGAACTGGTAGTTGCATTCCTGGATATGGTAGAAAACCATAAGATGATTGTAGAAAATTCAGGTCTGCTGACCGTAGCTGCTTTAAAACATTTGAAATTCCAGGATAAAAAGGTGGTATCCATTTTAAGCGGAGGGAACATGGATGTGATTACCATGGCTTCGGTGGTACAGCATGGACTCATTGCCAGAGACCGTATCTTTACCGTATCTGTGCTTCTTCCGGATAAACCGGGGGAACTGGTACGGGTAGCAGGTGTCATTGCCCGTGAACAGGGAAATGTGATTAAATTAGACCATAATCAGTTTGTAAGCACCAATCGCACGGCAGCAGTAGAATTGAAGATTACCCTGGAGGCCTTTGGTACAGAGCACAAACAGCAGATTATACAGGCTTTAACAAAAGAAGGCTATCAGCCAAGGCTGGAAATGGCAAATCTGTAATAAAAAATTCAGGGGAACCTGTGACTTTTGTAAGCCACGGGTTCCCCTGTTTTGTACAGTTGGCTGCTGCCTTTTTCATGTTCTGCTTTTTCTGCCTATTTTACAGTAATCAGTTCGTATTCCCGGTTTCCGATGCCGATTTTCACACTGTGTTCAATGGCAGATTCCCAGTTGGTATCCGGGAAAATGCTGTGGAAGTGGTCATGGCAGCAGTCTTCCCGGTCTTCTGCCAGAGCTTCGCTTAAACGGCTGTTAGAGAGTACGGGCTGGGCATTGACTGCGTCGGCACAGGCCACATCTAAGGCCACTGGGTCAAAGGAGGCAAACATGCCCACATTGGGCACAATGGCAGCGTCATTTTCTCCATGGCAGTCACAGTAAGGAGAAACATCAATTACCAGACTGATATGAAAATGAGGGCGGCCGTCAATGACAGCTTTGGTGTATTCAGCCATTTTGCAGTTTAAAATGTCGTTGGATTCATCAGAAGCCGCTGCAATGGCATCTTTTGGACAGACACCGATACATCTGCCGCAGCCTACACATTTGTCATGGTCAATAGAAGCTCTGTTGTCAGTAAACTGAGGCGCATCATGAGCGCAGATTTTGGCGCACATATGGCAGCCTACACAAAGATCCTGGAGAACATGGGGTTTTCCGGCAGAGTGCATTTCCATTTTTCCTGCGCGGGAACCGCAGCCCATACCGATATTCTTAATGGCGCCGCCGAAACCCGCAGCTTCATGTCCTTTGAAATGAGACAGAGAAATAAATACATCTGCGTCCATGACTGCGCGCCCGATTTTCGCTTCTTTTACATAAGTACCGCCCTCAACGGGAATCAGTGCTTCGTCTGTACCCTTCAGACCGTCGGCAATGAGAATCTGGCAGCCTGTTGTCATAGGGTTGAAACCGTTCAAGTTAGCACTGTCCAGATGGTCCAGGGCATTTTTTCTTCCTCCTACATAGAGGGTGTTGCAGTCTGTAAGGAAAGGCTTTCCGCCTAGTTCTTTTACCACATCAGCCACTGCTTTGGCATAGTTGGGTCTTAAAAAGGCCAGATTTCCCGGCTCTCCGAAGTGCATTTTGATGGCAACATATTTGTCCTGGAAATCAATGTTTCCGATTCCCGCCGTTTTAATGAGGCGCTGCAGTTTGTTCAGCAGATTATCGCCGTTTTTTGCTCTTAAGTCTGTAAAATATACTTTTGATACGCTCATTTTTCATCCTCCTGTGTTGCATATTTACTTTCGCCAGTATTCATGATATATTTTATCATTGAGAGAAAGAAGAAACAAGAGGCAATGAGAAAAGGCATGAGAAAAGAACTTTATTTGGAGTGTTATACGGGAATAAACTGCAGGAAGCTTTTGGGCGCTTTGTTGGCTCTGGGAGCGGAGAAAGAGGAGATGGAGCAGCGTTTGGCCTGTCTGGCTCAGTGTCCGGTCTCCATTGAGGCACAGTATGAAGACCAGGGAATAGAGGAAGTTGTTTTAAAAAACATAGAGACCTCCCATCCGGTGTTTAAGACCAGGGAAGAAACTGAAAAAAAAATTGCGGAAACCCCCTGGGGGGAAAAAACCAAGACTGCACTTAAAAGACTTTGGGAAATCAGCCTGGAAAGCAAAGAAGAATCTTTTCTGGAAGGAGCGGCGGCTTGGCTGGCATTGGAAATCCTGGGATTTGAACAGATTCAGGTTCTTTCTGTTACAGAAACCATGGACAGCAGAGACGGTGAAATTCTGCCGTGTGCAAAATTGCTGCAGAGCATAGAAAAATACCAGGTTCCCATGCATTTTATCAGAGGCCAAAAGGAGAAGAGCAGTCTGCTGGGAATGGAACTTCTGGGAATTATGGGGAAACCTGCAGTATTTCCGGACAGAGTCTGTATCGAAAAAACAGGTGTGGGGAGTGTGACCGCACAGGAAAATTCATCTATAAGAGAAGGACTTCGCGCGGTAGTGCTTACAGAATCAGTGTCTGAGGAAATGGAAATCCAAAAGCAAAGGGACAGGAAAAAAGCTGCAGAGAAACAGGATAGTGTCCGGGTGCTGGAAACCAATGTAGATGACTGCAGCGGAGAGCAGCTGGGATATGCCATTGACTGTCTCATGAAGGCTGGGGCTCTGGATGCTTCCTGTTTTCCTATTTATATGAAAAAAGGCCGTCCGGCTTATATGCTGCAGGTTATCTGCAGGGAAGACAAGCAGGAGGTTCTGGAGGATATTATTTTTCGGGAAACTACCAGTATCGGACTTCGAAGATATGAGGAAAAGAGAAGGGTGCTTCCGCGAACCTTTGAAGAAGCTGTATTAAAAGATGGACACAGGGTCAGAATCAAGGTTTGCTTCCACCATGGAAAGCGGTTCTGTTATCCGGAATATGAAACAGTAAAACAGATATGTGAAGAAACTGGAAGAGCTTTTCGGGATGTATACGATGAGGCATCTGCAGCAGCGGGAGGATATTATGAGAACTTATTTAGAAAAAAAGAAAGCGCTTTATGATTTTATGAATACCTGTACAGAAGAGGATATCTGCATTGCCTTTTCCGGCGGCGTAGACAGCAGTGTGCTGCTGCAGCTGTCCAGAAACTGTGCAGAAAAAAAGAAGAAACAGAGCATTATTTATGCGGTCACCTTTCATACCATGCTTCACCCTTCCTGCGATTTGGAGATTGCACAGAAGGTGGCAAAAGAAGCAGGGGCTATACATAAGGTACTGTTTGTCAATGAACTGGAGCAGGAAGAAATTCGTTTTAATCCCAAGGACAGATGCTATCTCTGCAAAAAGGCTTTGTTTGGAAAGCTAAAGGAATATGCGGAAGAAAAGGGAGTATCCTGTATATTAGAGGGAACCAATGAGGATGATTTGCATGTGTACCGTCCGGGGCTTAAGGCGGTAAAGGAAATGGGGGTTCTCAGTCCATTAGCCATGCATGGGTTTACTAAGGAAGAGGTCCGTCATCTGGCAGAGGAACTGGGGGTTTCTGTGGCGAAAAGACCATCTACGCCCTGTCTGGCTACCAGGCTGCCTTATGGAGCAGAAATCCGCCCGGAGGTTCTGGAGAAAATTGCGGAAGCAGAAGAATATCTGAAAAAGGAAGGGTTTCCTGTGGTGCGCCTGCGGCTCCATGGAGAAATCGCCAGAGTGGAGATTCCGAAAGAGCATTTTGGACGTTTTCTAAAAATGCAGGAGACAGTGGTTCCCAAGCTGAAAGCTATAGGATTTCGATACCTGACACTGGATATGGAAGGCTTCCGCAGCGGAAGTATGGATGAATAATAGAAGTAAGAAAAATCGGAATTTTGCACGAAAAAACCAGAGCCTGTTGGTGTTCCTGCATATTGTTACACAAATTTTGTCAATTTTTCAAAAAATAGTTGCAAAATGAAAAATTTATGGTATACTAATGAAGTAATCGGTTATGAGAATAATGGATTAAGCGGGAGTGCTGGAATTGGCAGACAGGCAAGACTAAGGATCTTGTGGGTGTATGCTCGTGTGGGTTCAAGTCCCATCTCCCGCAGTTTTGGTATATGAAACGTGTATGAAAAAGCCGAAGCCCCGTTGGAATGAGGGGGCTTCGGCTTTTTTCATCTGTTTTAGGGCGAAAGGGTTTTGCATCCTTTCCTCTTCTTTTTTGTCCTACAAAATTTCTGAAAAAAAGTAATATTTATCTTAAAAAACTATAAAATGATAGAAAATTAAGGATAGTTGTAGTAAAATTATATGTATCTAAATGCAAAGCTGAGGGGAGACTTATCAAAGGTGCGGCATGAAAGGAGAAAAGTCATGAGTGAAAAAATGATAAGTGTAAAAATACTGGGAAAACTGAAAACATATCCTTACGGAACATCTTATGCACAGATTGCGGCAGAATACCAGGGCAGCACCAGGTATCCCATTGTTCTGGTTATGAAAGACGGGAAACTGTGTGAGCTGCATAAAAAGCTGAAAAAGGACGGTGTTCTGGAATTTGTCACAACAGGAGATGAGATTGGACACAGCACTTATAAAAGAAGCGCTTCTTTGCTGTTTTTGAAAGCGGTTTACCATGTGGCAGGGCACGAAAATATCCGAAAAGTCACTCTGCATTTTTCCGTAAGCTCCGGTTATTATTATACCATTGACGGAAACGTGGAGATTACCAGAGAATTTCTGGATGCAGTGAAAGCCTATATGCTGGAACTGGCAGAACAGAAAGTGCCAATTTTAAAACGCAGTGTCAGCACAGGGGAAGCCATTGAAATTTTCCATAAATACGGTATGTATGATAAAGAAAAACTGTTCCAGTTCCGCAGGGTATCCAGAGTGAATTTGTACCGTTTGGGAGATTTTGAGGATTACTTTTACGGATTTATGGTGAATCATACCGGTTATCTGAAGTATTTTGAACTCTATCCTTATGAAGGAGGACTGGTGCTGCAGCTTCCAAGAAGGGAAAGTCCGGATATCGTGCCGGAATTTTCTCCAAGACCCAAGATATTCCGGGTGCAGAGAGAATCGGAAAAATGGGGCGAAATGGTACAGTCTGACACGGTAGGAGAGTTGAATGAACAGATTACAGGCCAGGGAGCCAATCAACTGATACTGATTGCAGAGGCTTTGCAGGAGTCCAGAATTTCCCAGATTGCAGAGCAGATTGTAAAGGCGGGAAAGAAAAAATTTATTATGATAGCAGGCCCTTCATCGTCTGGAAAAACCACCTTTTCCCACAGGCTTTCCATACAGTTGGCGGCTCATGGGCTGAAGCCTCATCCCATTGGTGTGGACAATTATTTTGTGAATCGGGAGGATACCCCTTTAGACAGCAATGGAAATTACAATTTTGAATGTTTGGAAGCTATTGATGTGAAGAAATTTAACGAAGATATGCTGCGTCTGTTAAGCGGAGAGCGGGTGGAACTGCCCCAGTTTAACTTTAAAACCGGACAGAGAGAGTACCGAGGCGATTTTCTTCAGCTTGGAGCAGATGATGTGCTGGTAATTGAGGGAATTCATTGCCTGAATGACAAATTAAGCCATTCCCTTCCGGTGGAAAGCAAGTTTAAAATCTATATCAGCGCGCTGACCCAGTTAAACGTTGATGAACACAATCGGATACCAACCACGGACGGACGTCTGATTCGCCGTATTGTAAGAGATGCCAGAACCAGAGGGGCTTCTGCAAAGGCTACCATTGCCATGTGGAATTCCGTGCGAAAAGGAGAAGAAGAGAATATTTTCCCTTATCAGGAATCTGCAGATGTAATGTTTAACTCCGCGTTAATATATGAGCTGGCGGTTTTGAAGCTGTATGCAGAACCTCTGTTGTTTTCTATCAGGCAGGGGGAGCCGGAATACAATGAGGCAAAGCGGCTGCTGAAATTCCTGGATTATTTTGTAGGAGTTCCCAGCGAATCCATTCCCCACAATTCCATTTTAAGAGAATTTGTAGGGGGCGGCTGTTTTGACGTGTGAAAAAGTTTGCATTTTCATTTTTTCTGTGATAGAATAACCGAGTGTCATAAGTAGGATAAATAATCGCGGCTGACAGAACCGAAAGGAGTCAGGTGAGGAAAGTCCGGGCTTTGCAGGGCAGAATGCCAGATAACGTCTGGTGGAGGTGACTCCAAGGACAGTGCAACAGAAATATACCGCCGGAGATTTCTCCGGTAAGGGTGGAAGGGCAGTGTAAGAGACTACCGCCTTTCTGGTAACAGAGAGGGCACATGTAAACCCCATTCAAAGCAAGACCGAATAGAAAACATTGTGGCTGCCCGTCACGTTTTCAGGTGGGTCGCTTGAGCCTGCTGGCGACAGCAGGCCTGGATAGATGATTATTCACGACATAACCCGGCTTATCGTTCTGCTTATGTACAAAAAAAGAGGATATCACATGAGGTCATTTTGCTTCATGTGATATCCTCTTTTTAATGCTGTTGCCCCAGAAGATAGTCGATAAACTGCTGGGCTGTCCGTCCGGAAAGACCGCCATGCTGGAGTTCCCAGGCATTGGCTTTTTGGAGCAGTTCCTTTTCCTCCATAACAATGTGGCGGCGTCTGGCCAGGGTAAGGACAATCTCCTGGAATTCTTTTTTCTCAGGAGAACCGAAATAAATGGTAACACCAAACCGGGATACCAGAGACAGTTTTTCCTGTACTGTGTCATTGGTGTGCAGGTCATCGTTGCGGTCCTCTTTATCGCTGTAGCGCTCCCGAACCAGATGTCTGCGGTTGGAGGTGGCGTAAATCAGAATGTTATCCGGCTTCCGCTCCAGACCGCCTTCAATCACGGCTTTCAAATACTTATATTCAATTTCAAAGTCTTCAAAAGACAAGTCATCCATGTAAATAATAAATTTATAGTGGCGGTTCTTTATCTGGGCAATGACATCGTTTAGATCCCCGAACTGGTGCTTGTACACTTCAATAATACGCAGTCCCTGGTCATAATACTGGTTTAAAATGGCCTTAATGCTGGAAGATTTTCCCGTTCCCGCATCACCGAACAGCAGACAGTTGTTGGCAGGCTTGTTGTTTAAGAAGGCCTCTGTGTTATCAATGAGCTTTTTCTTGGCAATTTCGTAACCAACCAAATCATCCAGATGTACATGGGCAATTCTGGTAATCGGGACAATCTGTACCCGGTCGTCTGTGCTTCTGTGTTCCAGGCGGAAGGCTTTGTGAAGCCCCAGCTTTCCCACGCCGAAATCTTTATAAAAGTCTGTCATGTGTTCCATAAATTCATCGGCTGTTTCTGCATCGGACAGCAGCCGGCTCAAAGTACAGAGGCGATTTTTGATTCGCTCATTAAACTGGTTTCCGCCGCCTGGCGTATTTTCGTAATGGCTGATAAGACGGCAGCAGGACTGGATGCCATAAAAGCTTCCAAAAGCAGAAAAATCCAGATGAAACAAGTCTTTTAAAATAGCAAAGTCATGAAGGGCCAGCTGGTTTAAAGAACCTTGGCCGGGGCCGATGATTTCGCAGGATGTGCTGAAAGCATTTTCGTGGTTCACCAGAAGATAGGTCAGATAATTATTCCAGAGATTTCCGGTAAACCCGTAAGTATTTGCCATTTCCACCAGCCCGTTTATACAGCGGTAGAAAAGAGGGGCAGATTTTTGGGGATTGTCCGGTTCTTGACAACAGAGGGATAAGGCCTCCAGCATATCGTTTAAAATAGCTCCCTGTTCAAAATTTCGATACAGAATACATTCTTCTACATGAAACATCATTCATTCCTCCTCTGATAGTAAAAAACGGCTGTGTGCTTTAATAATTTCCGTGTACCCGCAGATTCTGCGCCTCTGCCTTTAAGCCACGCAAAGCGTTCTGTACGGCGCTGTCGCTTAGATTTCCTTCAAAATCCACAAAGAACCGGTATTCCCAGTTCCGCTCTGCAATGGGGCGGGACTCGATTTTCGTCATGTTCAGCCCGTTGTAAATAAAATGGGAAAGACTGTTGTAAAGACTTCCGCTTTCGTGAGGAAGTTCATAGCTGACACTGATTTTCTTTGCGTCTTTGCAGTATATTTTTTCTTTTGTGACAATAATAAAACGGGTGGAGTTTCCCGGATTGCTGTAAATTCCCGTGGCCAGAGGAACCAGTCCAAAATATTCTGCAGCATAGGGGCTTGCAATGGCGGCCTGGGTCTTGTCGCCGTCTTCCGCTACTTTTTTTGCGGCTGCAGCGGTATTGCTAAATTCCCGGCAGTGCCATGTTTCATGGCTGTCCAGAAATTCCCGGCACTGCATGAGAGCCTGAGGGTGGGAGTAGACGTTCTGAATATCTTCCAGTGCAGCTCCAGGGACGCCCATAAGCACATGGCGGCACCGGATAATCTGTTCCCCTGCAATGAAATGATTGTATTCATTTAATAAGTCGTAGTTGTCCTGGACAATGCCGGCAGTGGAATTTTCAATGGGAAGCACGGCATAAAAGGCATTTCCCTTTTTGATTTCCTCCATGGCGTCTTTCCAGGTATCCACATGATAGCTTTGGATGTTTTCTCCAAAAAAAGCATGCATGGCAGCGTGGCTGTAGGCACCTTCCACTCCCTGGAAGACCACAGTAACCTTGTCCTTTGGCAGAGTCTCCACAGCACGGAATTCTCCGATTTCCGGCGGGGCGCTTTCCTGGAGAAGCTGATACTGCCGTTTGCGGCTGATAGACATAATGTGCTGATACAGCTCTTGTACACCGCAGCAGTTAAAGGGGCTGTGTGTTTTTTGACCCAGCGTTTCCAGCTTTTCCTGTTCCCGTGCGCGGTCAAAAACTGGTTTTTGGGTCTCTATTTTAAATTTTGCCACGTCTTCGGCAATAGACATACGTTTTTCAAACAGTTTTACAATCTGGTCGTCAATGACATCGATTTCTTTTCGCATTTCCTGTAAATCCAGCATATGCAGCCTCCTCTTGTTGATAAATGTAATCTCTATGATACACCGACACTTTACTGTGTGCAAGTGTTTTGTATAAAATATCACGGAAAATTCCATAATAAAGACAAAAAGAAAGAGGAGCAGCAGGTTATGAAAGGTGATTTCATCAAATGCGGGGCAGCAGGCTGGTGTCTGGAAATTCTCTGGACAGGACTGCATGCGTTGGGCAACAGGGAGTGGAAAATGATGGGGCAGTCTTCTCTTTTGATGTTTCCCATCTATGGTATGGCGGCTTTTATTGGCCCTTTGTCCCGGCATTTGAAAAAAATGCCCATTATCTTCCGAGGTGGGATTTACATGACTGGAATTTTTGCCGCAGAATTCGGAGCAGGCATGTTTTTGAAACATTATGATATGTGTCCCTGGGACTACAGCAACACCCCGTATCACTACAAGGGCGTTATACGTCTGGATTATGCGCCTGTGTGGTTTTTGACAGGGCTGATATATGAAAAATTATTGTCTGCAAAGAAGTGAAAATTCTTGAAATACACAAAAAAGTAGTATATGATGTTACAAGGGTTCGAAATCCTGAGAGTACACATTAGGAGGTAATCTATGAGACATTTAATGAGTCCACTGGATTTATCCGTAGAGGAGCTGGCAAAGGTACTGGACCTTGCCAATGACATTGAAAAAAATCCGGAAAAATATGCCCACAAATGTGATGGGAAAATTTTAGCAACATTGTTTTATGAACCGAGTACAAGAACTCGTTTGAGTTTTGAATCTGCCATGATGCGTCTGGGGGGAAAAGTTCTGGGATTTTCCAGCGCTGATTCCAGTTCAGCGTCAAAAGGAGAGAGTGTTGCGGATACGGTTCGGGCTGTATCCTGTTATGCTGATATCTGCGCTATGCGTCATCCAAAGGAAGGTGCGCCTTTGGTTGCGTCTATGGCTTCCCGGATTCCTGTTATCAATGCAGGAGACGGCGGACATCAGCATCCCACACAGACATTGACGGATTTACTTACCATTCGTTCTTTAAAAGGAAGACTGGATAATATTACCATAGGGTTGTGCGGAGATCTAAAATTCGGAAGAACCGTACATTCGCTCATTGAGGCGTTGGTGCGTTACGAAGGTGTAAAATTTGTGCTGATTTCACCGGAAGAACTGAAAATTCCGGACTATATCAGAGAAGATGTGCTAAGAGCCAGCGGTCACGAATTTGTAGAAGTAGAGCGTCTGGAGGATGCGATGCCTTCTCTTGATTTGCTGTATATGACCCGTGTACAGAAAGAGCGTTTCTTTAATGAAGAGGACTATGTGCGCATGAAAGATTTCTATATTCTGGACAAGGCCAAAATGGAACTGGCAGGATCGGATATGCTGGTTCTTCACCCACTCCCCAGAGTAAACGAGATTTCCGTAGAAGTGGACGCTGACCCGAGAGCTGCTTATTTCAAACAGGTGCAGTATGGTGTTTACGTTCGTATGGCACTGATGTTGAGCTTATTGGGAATGGGGGTAGACTTATGTTAAATGTAGGACGTTTAAGTGAAGGTGTGGTATTAGACCATATCAAAGCCGGAAAGAGTATGACCATTTACCACGATTTAGCTCTGGACAAACTGGACTGCTGTGTGGCCATTATTAAAAATGCCAGAAGCGGAAAAATGGGACGCAAAGACATTATTAAAGTAGAGTGCCCCATTGACACACTGGATTTGGATATTCTGGGATTTATTGACCACAACATTACGGTGAACATTATTAAGGATGGGGAGATTGTGGAAAAGAAAGAACTGCATCTTCCAAAAGAAATCCGGAATGTCATCAAATGCAAAAACCCGCGCTGCATTACTTCCATTGAGCAGGAGTTGAACCATGTGTTTATTCTGGCTGACCCGGAAAAGGAAGTATACCGCTGCAAATACTGCGAAGAGAAATACAGAGGTAACCGCAACAAATAAATATAGAAGCAGAGGAAACAAAAAAGAGGGCAGATGCTTGAGAGAATCAGGTCATCTGCCCTCTTTTATAACGCCTTGGCATATCTGCCATAAACTATAGAAATGAAGGATTTGTTAAATTGATGTTTTTGGGGGAAATGTGTAGAAAATGCTGGACATTTGCGGGGAGAAATTATATTATTTATGCTATGCA
>DXFK01000188.1 GCA_019114495.1 Candidatus Blautia stercoravium | reverse complement strand
AAAAGACTACCCCGATATTATAGATACTTAGGTGAGCTTATAGAAGAAGGCGTAGAACGAATATCCTCCAATGAGTTAAGCGAAAAGATGGGGGTAACGGCATCTCAGATTCGCCAGGATTTGAATAATTTCGGCGGCTTCGGGCAGCAGGGCTATGGATATAATGTTCCCTATTTATATGATGAAATCGGAAAAATTTTGGGACTGGACAAGACGTACCGCATGATTATTATTGGCGCCGGTAATCTTGGACAGGCACTTGCCAATTATGTAAAATTTGAAAAAAGAGGCTTTAAAATTGTAGGTATCTTTGATGTGAATCCGGTACTGAAAGGAATTTCCATCAGAGGAAACGAAATTCGTATGATGGACGAGCTTCCAGAGTTCTTAAAAGAGCAGAACGTGGATATAGCCACGCTGACCCTGCCAAAGAACAATGCGGCAGAGACAGCGGATTTGCTGGTAAAAAACGGAATTCGGGCTATCTGGAATTTTGCACATCTAGATTTAGATGTACCAGAGGATGTTATTGTAGAAAATGTACATCTTTCCGAAAGTTTAATGCGTCTGTCTTATAATTTAAATTGTTATGAAAACGAACATGCAAAAAAATAACAACGTAAAAAGCTGCTGTAAAATGTAAAAGAGATTTTGCAGCAGCCTTTTCGCTTTACGCAAAGGAAAAGGACGGGTGAAACATGGAGGAGATTGTAACCGGAAAGCAGATGAAGGAGCTGGATGCCTATACCATAGAAACCATGGGAGTCCCTTCTCTGGTACTTATGGAGCGGGCGGGGCTGCAGGTTTTTGAGGCAATGAAAAAAGAGGGGCTTCCCCTTTCAAAAGTCCTGGTGCTGTGCGGTTCCGGAAATAATGGAGCGGACGGTGTGGTCATTGCCCGGCTTTTATTTTTGGCTGGCTGTCAGGTACATGTCTGTATTTTGGGAAATCCGGAACATTTTACACAAGAAATGAAAACGCAGATAGAAATTGGCAGAAATTATGGAATTTCCTTTGTCAAGACTTTCTGTGTACATGAATATACTACTATCGTGGATGCTCTTCTGGGTGTTGGGCTTTCCAGGGAAGTTTCTGGTCTTTACCGGGAAACCATAGAAAAACTGCAGGATTTTTCAGGTAAAATCGCAGCCGTAGACATCCCTTCCGGTATTGACGCCGGTACAGGCGCAGTGTGGGGGTGTGCTGTTAAGGCAGACCTTACAGTTACCTTTGCCTATAAGAAAGCAGGGCTTTGCCTGTATCCCGGTGCAGCCTATGTCGGAAAGCTGCTTACCGCAGATGTGGGTATTTACCGCAAACACAAAATGGCTCCGGAGCTTTTTGCCTGTACGGACATGGAACTTAAAAAACTCACCAGAAAGCCGGACGGCAATAAGGGCAGTTTCGGCAAAGTCTTTCTGGCCGCAGGCAGCCGGGAAATTTTCGGCGCAGCGTATCTTAGCGGACAGGCCGCCCTGCGAAGCGGTGCAGGTATGCTGAAGGTCTGTACGCCAAAAGAAAACAGAGGGCTGTTTACCTGTTTCCCTGAAGCCATGCTGGCACTTTATGAGGACACTACGGATATGGAAACCCTGGTGAGAGAAAACCTGTGCTGGGCTGATGTGGCCGGCATTGGTCCCGGTCTTGGGACTTCTCCCCAGGCGGAAAGACTTTTGGAGGCTCTTTTGAAATATACAGACAAACCGCTGGTGATTGACGCAGATGGTCTGAATCTGCTGAAGGGCAAGGAAAAGCTTTTAAAAAACTGTAAAGCCCCGGTGATACTGACTCCTCATCTGGGAGAATTTGCCCGGCTGACAGGAATCCCTGTAAAAGAGTGGAAGAAAAATCCCCTGACTATTACCAGAGAAACGGCAAAGAAGCTGGGTGTCCTGCTGGTTTGCAAAGACGCCAGAACGCTTATCAGCCGTGGAACAGAGGAAAGCTGTATCAACCTGTGCGGCAACGACGGTATGGCTACGGCCGGAAGCGGAGATGTGCTCACCGGACTGATTCTGGGGCTTCTGGCCCAGGGACTTTCTCCATGGGAGGCAGCCTGCACAGGCGTTTATCTCCATGGAAAATCAGGAGATTTGGCAGCAGAGAAAAAGGGCAGAGCCGCTATGCTGGCAGGTGATATTTTAGAAGCTGCAGGAGAGATTCTGAAGGAACTTTAACAGGAAAGAAGGACAATTATGAAGATACAGAAAAGAATCCAGGCAAATATCGACCTGGATGCCATTGCATATAATCTGGAAAACATGAAGAAAAACCTGAAAAAAGGCACACAGATTATAGCTGTACTGAAAGCGGATGGCTATGGACACGGTGCAGTACCCCTGGCAAAAGAAATCGAATCTTATCCCTATATCTGGGGAATTGCGGTTGCGACTGTGGAGGAGGGCATGGAACTGCGCCAGGCAGGGATTCAAAAGCCCATTCTTATTTTAGGTTATACTTACGAAGAAGATTACGACCGGATTGTACGGGAGGACTTCCGTCCCACAGTATTTAAGCTGTCTATGGCCGAAAAACTGTCACGGGCTGCCACAAGAGCCGGAAAAACTTTAAAAATACATATTAAAATTGATACTGGCATGACTCGTATCGGGTACCGCAGTCCTCAGGAGGACATTCCGGAGATTGTAAAGATTTCCAGACTTCCCGGACTTGAAGCAGAGGGGATTTTCACCCATTTTGCCAGGGCAGATGAAAACGACGTTTTTCCAGCTGCCCGCCAGTTGGAAAAGTTTCTGAAATTTCTTGCAGGACTTGAAAAGGCTGGAGTCACGTTTCCTCTGCGCCACTGTTCCAACAGCGCAGGCATTATCCGGATGCCGGACGCAAATCTGGACGCGGTCCGGGCCGGAATCATCCTCTATGGCCTGTATCCTTCTGAGGAAGTGGAGAAAGAGCCGGTGCCTTTGAAGGCGGCCATGGAGTTAAAAAGCCACATTGCATACATAAAAACCGTAGAGCCGGGAGTGGAAATCAGTTATGGCGGTACTTTTACCACAACAGAGCCCACGAAAGTGGCAACCATTCCCGTAGGATATGCAGACGGATATTCCAGAGGGCTGTCAAACAAAGGCAGCGTCCTTATCCGAGGCAGACGGGCGCCTATTCTTGGCAGAGTCTGTATGGATCAGTTTATGGTGGATGTAACCCATATTCCGGAGGCAGCAGAACTGGATGAAGTAACCCTTCTGGGAAAAGACGGAGAGGATTGTATTACCATGGAAGAACTGGGAAACCTTTCGGGCAGATTCAACTATGAATTTGCCTGCTGTATCAGCAAACGTGTCCCGAGAGTTTATTATAAAAACGGACAGGTACAGGAATAAGTTTAGATAATACATGAATACACACAAAGAAACTGGGAAGAATGATAAGCAGATATGAGAAAACAAATCGGAGTGTGAAATGTGTGGTTATCAAACGCGGAGATATTTATTATGCCGATCTGCGTCCTGTAGTAGGCAGTGAACAGGGCGGAATCAGACCGGTTCTGATTATACAGAATGATATCGGAAATAAACACAGCCCCACAGTTATCTGTGCGGCGATTACTTCCAGAATGAACAAAGCCAAGCTGCCCACCCATATAGAGATTGACGCAGCTTCCTATGCCATTGTCAAAGATTCCGTTATCCTGCTGGAGCAGCTTAGAACCATTGACAAAAGGCGGTTAAAAGATAAGGTATGCCACCTGGATGCGGAGATTTTGCAGAAAGTAAATCATGCCCTCTGTATCAGCCTGGAGCTTCCTACATAGCCGAACCCCTGGTTTTTATGTGCGGAAATCTTGACTAACGAAAGGGAAAATGGTATTTTATTCATGGTATGATTCAAAATATCCGTGAGAAAACGGAAGAAGAAAGAAGGAATGAAAGAGATTTATGGACGACGGGGGAAGCCCTATATGGGCTCTTAC
>DXFK01000187.1 GCA_019114495.1 Candidatus Blautia stercoravium | reverse complement strand
TATAGAGACACTCTATATGTTTTTGTGGAATCATCCTTATTTCAGCCGTCAGCCCTTTCATCTCCTCCGTATAAATATTTACACAAGTTTCACTAAAATAGCGGGCAAGATTTTTATCAATAGTCCGGACTGTTATGGTATATATCTTCCCTTTCTTATATATCTTGTCTTTTTCGACTGGATAGAAAAGATCATGACTATAGCCTTTATATCGGTTTTCTTCATGAAATCTTGCCAGTTCTTCCTCTTCTAAAAAACCCTTGTCAAGAAAAGCGGCTATTTTTGTCTGTGCCTGATGTACCGGAATATCCTGAAGCAAAAAAATTTTAATTCTTATCTCGAATACGTTCATTCTTCTCCTCCTTTTGTTTAACCGTATATGTTTTTGAATCCGTTCTCTGTACTCGTTATAATAAATATACCTCTTTTCTTATCTTTTATCAATACTTTTTTTATTTTATTTACTATTGATTTTTATATTGATATCAAACACTTATTTACTCTATTAGGTTCTATAATAAAAGTCAGGGTATGATTTATGAGTTCAAGTAAAGAAGAAGCTGTATTTCAAACACAAACTTCTTCTTTTCCTCTGTTTTATTCAGATAGGGAGCTGTTTAAATCTTGTAAAATCTCTTCTATAACTTCTTCGGACTCTTCTAATTCCTCTGCGATTTCTGCTACACTTTTTCCCTTTTGTATCTTTTTTTGTATCTGGTCACAGAGCATATTTCTTCTCCCCTTTGCAAGTCCTTCTGTCAATCCTTCTCTATTCCCTTCTTCCCAGGCCTCTTCCCTCTCCTGCCTCATATGCTTTTCCTGGTCATACTCAAATATACTCATGCTCTTTGCCTCCGCTCGATTCTTCTCCAGAAATTGTTTCAATATCCCTTCCTTTATACACTCTTCTATAGCCCTCTCTACTGCCTCGGAAAGTTCCATTTCCTCCGCATATTTTCTCACTCTCGCCGTATATTCCGCGTATTCCCACAAGGTATGGCTCATTTTCATCAGCTCTTTGTTGTGCCCGCTGTTGACGTTCAGCATAACTGCCTTTACTTTCAGACGGCACTCTTCTTTTATAGTATACAAATCAGACAGTCTTAAAATTTTCCTGTCCGGCTGTTCCTCCAGACCATTGTAAAACACTATAAAACGCGGTGACGGCAGTTCTATAGACTTTGTTCCATATAAATTGGAATCCTTTGTCATAGACGAAAACAGATTCGCAATATACAGCAGAAACCGGAAGGGCAGATTCGGACTGTAAGTGGACTGGTGCTCATACAAAGACAACCAAGCGTCTATGATAAAAGAAAGGTGGTTTTTCATTGCCATGTAAATGGCGTTCTCCAGTGTATTAATCTCCAGCATTTCCGTGTCTGTGTAATGTTCCCCGCTGACTGCATTATAAAGTTCCAGCAAATGCTCTTTATCCTGAAACAGCATGGCGAATACCCTAGCCTTATACGTTCTGTTCGGAATCGTTTCTCTTGTTCCATAAGATAAATACCCCCTCTTTCTTTCGCAGGAGGTTTCCCGGACAGACACCCAGACCATGCCCGTCCCTTCCCGCACATCTTTGTGCCACCTCTCCGCATTTGTTCCTGTTTTCTGTGAATAAAAGCATTGACCCCATGAAATCTTTTCGTTATACATCACATGTTCCTATTTATCATACTCTTTATGTTATTTACTATATTTAAATACGCTCAGCGTTGTTATTTATGCATGAAGTTATTATGATATGAAATAAACCTAAAAGTCAATACAACTTCTTAGGAAATACTATTTTCCTTACTAATTCTCTTAAACAACCCCGCCAATACCAACACGGCCGCCACAGACAACACTACCTCCGCAGTAAGCTGCGCATAAGCAAGACCATAAAGCGGAAACAGGAAGTTCAAGATATAAAGCGCCGGAATTTCCAGAACAATCTTTCTCATAATGGCAAAAAGCAAGGCTTCTCTGCCCATTCCCACTGCCTGGAATACACCTACAGCAATAAAATCCATGCACAAAAACGGCAGACCCAGACAAAAGCCCCGAAGGAATTTTGTTCCGTAAGCTACAATCGTCTCGTTATCCATGAAAAGCTGGGTCAACTGCGCGGCACCCACAAAATAGCCCACAGCCACTACGGCAATAAATCCCAGGCTGGCTTTTACCGCAAATACCAGAGTGCCTTTCATACGCTTATGATTTCTGCTGGAATAGTTATAACTGATAAGCGGCATAATTCCCTGGGAAAGCCCCATGGCAACATTCATGGGAACCATATTGATTTTCTGCGTAATTCCCATAGCCGCCACTGCGTCAGCGCCAAAAGAAGAAGTAAAATTATTCAAAATAGTCATCCCCGTCACATTCAGCAGATTCTGAATAGACGCCGGAATTCCCACATTGCAAATACCCCAGACAATTCTTTTTTCCAGAGAAAACTTCCGGGGATGAATACACACAAAGGTATGCCCTCTCTTCTTCCAAAGAAGCACAAAAAAGTACAGACAGGCCACGCAGTTTGACAGAAAAGTAGCAAGACCCGCTCCTTCTGCCCCCATATCCAGACCCCAGGGCAAAATAAACACCGGGTCCAGCAAAATATTGAGGAAACAACCGCTCATGGTTCCCAGACTGGCATGAAGCGCCGAGCCCTCCGCCCGTACCAGATAAGCCATCACTACATTTAAAATAGCGGGAATCGCACCGAAGATCACCGTCCATTTTACATATCCTGCTGTAGCTGCCATGGTGTTGATATCCGCTCCCAAAAGCCGCAGAAGAGGATTCTGAAAAATCCCGCAAAGGGCAGCAAACAAAACCCCGCTGAAAAGCGCGCAGTAAAAACCAAAGGCTGAACTCTTGTACACGGTATCATAGTCTTTTGTTCCCATTGCGCGGCTCATCATGCTGGAACTTCCCACCCCAAACAAATTGTTGACCGCATTAAATGCCAGCAGAACCGGAGCTGCCAGAGTAACTGCAGCATTTTCTATGGCGTCATTGCACATACCTACGAAATATGTATCCGCCAGATTATAAATAACCATAACCAGAGAGCTTAAAATGGTGGGAACAGCCAGCTTTGCCACAGCTCTTGGTATGGGGGTCTGCTCAAATAAAATCACTTTATCATCGTTTTGCATAATCTTCTCCTTCTATAATTAATATGGTTTTATTGTAACATAGAAGGAGAAAGATTTCCTGCTAATTTTACTTTTCTTTTATCCGGAATACCGCAAAGCCTCAATGGGCTTTTTCCTCGCTGCTTTATTTGCCGGATACAGGCCAAAAACAATCCCGATAAATCCAGAAAATGCAACTGCAATCCACACAATCTGCAGATTCATGGTAAAGGTCATATTTCCATTCATAAATTTCCCGATAATTTTCAACAGAATCCAGGAAAATCCAATGCCTGCAAAGCAGCCCGCCATGCTGACAATGACTGACTCCATGAGGAACTGCAGCATAATACTGCTTCTGCCTGCGCCAATGGCCTTTCGGATTCCGATTTCCCGGGTCCGCTCCGTGACTGAAACCAGCATAATGTTCATAATGCCGATTCCGCCTACCAGAAGGGAAATTGCTGCGATTCCTCCCATCATCAGAGACATGGTATTGTCCACCTCCTGCATGGTTTCCATTACTTCAGACTGGCTCTGTATAGAAAAGGCGTCTTCATCATTGTCCAGCCTGTTCAGCATAATCTGTTCTACCGCCCGTTCCGTTCTGTCCATGGTATCCTCATCCGGAGATGAAACATAAAACCGGGTAATGTCCAGAATGTTGTCCGTAATTCTGGTCAAAGTAGAATACGGAATATATCCTTCCAATACCGTGGTCTGCGCAGAATCTTCATCTTCCGAAGAAACCGCTGCCGCAGAGTTCTCCAGACTGCTGCTGTCGGAAAGCACTCCTGCCACCTGAAAGCGGTTCCCATTCAGACTAATGGTTTCGCCCTCTACGTCCGTATGACCGAAAAATTCAATGGCAGTATCTTCTGTAATGACGATAACATAAGAATGGTTATCCACATCCGTCTGCTTTAATTCTCTCCCAGTTTTCAGTTCCATATCCATAATACGAAAATAACTTCCTGTTGTACCGTACAAAGTCACCGTTCCCTCCGTATAGCCGGATTTTCCTGTAACGCTGGTTTGTGCAAAAGGCGCTGCGTCTTCTATGGCTTCGTCCTTCAATAACTGGCTGAATTCTGAAAGCCGCAGGGGATTTTCCTTATCATCACTGATTTGTACGGTAAGATAATCCGAACCCATGGAGGAAATCTGCCCGGCCACAGAAGAAGAAGCCCCGTCCGCAATGGATACCAGAACAATCAGCGAAGAAACACCTATAATAATTCCCAGCATTGTAAGAAAAGTCCGCATTTTATTGGCGTTTACCGCACTCCATGCCATTTTCCAAGTTTGTATTCCCATCTTAATTCCCTCCTGAACCAGGTCGGCCTCCAGATGGCATTTCACCCATGCCGCCCCCGAAAGGCTGCTCCATATTGCCGGATCCGCCGCCCTGCTGAGGTGTCTGTTTGGAATCTGTGCCTTGGGTATTGCCTGTCTTCTGATAATAAACCGTATCGCCCTCTGACAGTCCGTCTGTAATTTCTACCTTATCTCCGTCAGAAAGTCCGGTGGATACCTCCTGTTCGCCCGACAGATTGCCCTCATCGTCCTTTTGGGTATATACAAAGGTTTTATCGCCTTTTTCCTGCAGAGCATTGACCGGTATGGTTACCACGTCTTCCTTTTCCTCTACAGTAATTACAGCGGAAGCATTCATTCCTTCTTTCATCTGCTCATCCTTTGGAATGGTAATTTCCACTGTATATTTTGCCACTCCGCTTCCGGAACTCTGGGCGCTGCTGCCTACCTTTGTAACCGTTCCCGTAAAGGAAGAATTCTCCAATGCGTCCAGTGTCACTTCTGCTTCCTGGTTTTTTGACACAGAATTAATATCCAATTCGTCCACACTGACAGAAAGAATCATACTGTCATTAGAAGCCAGGGTAAAAGCGGTTACATCCGTACTGTAAGACGACGTATCTTCTGTGCTGTCTGAAGAACCGGTCTGCTGGGCAGTGGTTTCCGTGTCTGCAGCGGCCGGCGTACCGGTACTTGTGCCTGTTACAGCGGCTGCTTTAACACTTGCCTGAACAGTTTCCCCGTCACTGCCTGACACCTGGTTCTTGTTTTCATCCTGTCCGCTTTCATTTTGTTCTTTCTGATTTTCGTTCTGCTCAATATTCTGGTCTGCTTCTTCCTGCTGCTGATTTTCCTGGGGTTTCGTTTCCGCAGTAGCCGGAAAGGTCACACAAAACTCCAGCGTTTTTGCATCCTCTGATACGGTCAGCCCTGACAAAATTCCAACTTGCAGTTTTGACACACTGTCTGCACCAAAGCAGTACCCTTCCCCTGCTGTAAGAGTTATCTGTGCCTGATATTCCGTTCCTGCCTCAAAGGTATCTGCCTGGGGACTCCACACAATGCTTCCCGTATAAGCCCCATCCGAAGAAACTGTCTCTGTCTGAGGAACTCCGCCTGTCTGGGGTATGGCTAAGACCAACAGCCCTGCTGTACTTTCCGCTCCTTCTCCGATTGCAAACTGCAGGCAAGTATCTGTCTGCTGCTCCTCATTCTCTGGAGCTGCTTCTTCCTGCTCTGTATCAGACTGCGTATCCTCCTGGAGATTTGTATCGTCGTCCAATGCAGCTTCTTTTCCCGCTGCTGTCTCAGCCTGGGAAGACAACAGTAGAAAAGAAGACTCTGGGGAAGAGGAAGTATAAGACATACTGCTGGCTTTTGCATCGGAAGAACCAGAAGAAGAGGTTCCCGAGGATACGGCAGAACTGCTCTGCGCCGCGCTTCCTGCAGAAACATTCACACTTCCTACAGTACCGTCTATATCTGCAGTAATCGTTCCGGTCTGGGAAATGGTCACCAGCTTCTGAAGACTCTGGGTGAGCGCCTCCCTTTTTGCCGCCAACTGGCGGTATTTTACAGATTTTTCTCCGGTATTTACCGTCAGAAGCGTATCTCCTGCAGATACTTCCTGATTTTCCGCTGCTGAAACACTGCTGACCGTACCGCCTGTACCTGTAATTTCCAGCTGCTCGTGAATGTACGCCTTTCCCGTTCCTATTTTTGTCCCGTCCGCTTTCGCCGCTGTCACGGTGTCATCTAATGCCACGCCGTCATCCGAAAAAGTCACTGTACAATCCGCTCCGCTGACGCTCTCCACGCTTCCCTCTTTCACCGTGCCGTCTGACAAGGTAACGGTCAGTGTATCTCCTGCTGCCAAACCGGATACGCCCGTCAGGTCTGCTGCCATTTTACCATCCAGTGAGACCAGCATTAAGGCACCGTTGTCCACCATACTCTGTACCACATCACTACCCGCCTGCACATAAATCTTCTTTATCCGTCCACTGACCTTGGCCGTCACCTCCTGGGTTTCCGTATCGGATTTACATTCGTTCATCTGCTCTTCCGTCTCTTCTATCTGCTCCTGCACCGCCTCCATGGCTCCCAATACCGAGGTTTCCTCCACCACAGCCAGCACATCCCCTTTGGATACCGAATCGCCGCTTTCTACTTTCACCTCCTTTATGGTAATGCCGGAAGGAATTTTCACAACGTCAGAGTCGTCCGCTTCCAGACTGCCTGTTCCTGTAATGGTATTGGATATATCACCGGATGCTGCCGATGCCTCCTGCACCAAAGCAGTTCCCATAGGCTGACCCTTAGACATTTTATTTCTCGCCCAAAACACGCCTGTTCCAATGACACATATGCCTGCCAGCGACACAATCGCCACTGCTGTTTTCTTTTTTCTGGACATGCCTTTCCACACAGACATGCCCTTTTTCATATAAAACCCTGCTTTTTTCACTGTTTTTCCCTCTTACGATAACTGCTCCGGTTTTTCTGTTTCATAGTCACTCCACTGAGTTGCCTGGGAGCAGCCTGACATATCTGCCGTTTCTTCATATTTATCCACAGTAATGGTGTACTTGCTGGTGCCTTCCGCATATACCGTTCCATCACTTCCTTTTATGGTAACAGAATTTCCATCTTCGTCGGTGATCGTTCCTGCACAATACAGATTTGTGAGTTCGCTGTCTCCGGTCACTACCCAGGAGGAACCTTCCTCTATATAAAGGCTGGCATATCCGCTTCCGCCATCTCCGGCACAGCTCTCATCATCTTTTACTGCACCTTTTAATGTACTTCCATCCGTCATATAGAAGTCCAGTTTGCTGATACTGTCCCAGATAATATCACCCTCCATTTTTTGTGTAATGGCGGTAAACAGGCAGTCTGCACCGTTTGAACCGGACTGCCCCCAGCCTCTCTGATTCTGATTTCCCGTACATTTCAGGAAGAAATCGTTGTCCTCTGCATAGGTAATGTCCACATCTGACAATACAAAGGTAGATTCTGTATTTGTCGTATAAAACATACCGCCGTTTTTGGCTGTAAGACTGCCGCCGTCCATTTCAAACGTGCTGTTTCCTACTTCTGAGTCCCCGGACATGCTCTGGTAGAGAATGACATTCCAGGTACAGTCGTTCTGCTCATTATCACTCATATTTCCGGTGAGATTGGAATTATACAGGTGGAGTGAATTCAGACCTTCAATACAAACCGCTTCCGAGCCGTTTGCCGTCAGATTCGCATTATTTACGGCAATATCTGCTGTGCTGTAAATCGCCGGAGAACCTGTGCCGTTAGAGGTATAGGTTCCTCCGTCCACAACCATCGTTCCGCCGCCTCTGTCACTTCGGATTGCTGCAGAGGATTCTCCGTTGGTTTCCACATCTAAATCCCATGCATAAAGAGTTCCACCGCCTGCTGCATGAATCCCCCCTGAAGTATCCTGCTGTGTCTTAATGGTGGTATCCGAAACATAGGTCACACCATCGCCGTAAGAGAAAACACCCGCGCCTCCTGCCGCGTCTGTGTCAACTGTACTTCCGCTGATATAGGCCTTTCCACCTGTGTTCAGAATAGCTGCTCCCACACCATAAAAGCTGGAATTGTCTCCTCCCTTACTGTCAGAAGAGGTTCTGTCGGCGGTCACATTCTTTAATATGACCTGTGCGCCGTCAGAAATATGCACCGCATTCTCATCTGTCCCTGTAGATGTAAAGGTTTCCCCTTCCGCTTGGGTGTCTGAAGTATATTCTGTCGCTGCCGCATAACTGTCTACCCCTCCTGCGTCAGGAGACTGGCCCATACCGCCGCCCATGGACATAACTGTAATCGTTTCTGCATTTCCGTCTTCATTCAGGATAATGGATACGGTATCACCTTCAGAAATATCGTCTAGGGTGATGGTCTCTGTCTGCTGCTCAGGTGGATTTCCCTCCGGCATTTCACCGTCTTTGCTATCACTGCCGGTACTGCTGTCGGTTTTTTCAGTAGTATCTTCTGGTTTTTCCGGTGGCTCTCCATCGGCAGACGGAGCTTCTTTATCCTGTCCCGGACCGCCGCCCATGCTCTGACGCTGGATTACCGTATCATCTGTAATTTTGATTTCCTTTTCCTCTCCGGTCAAATCCAGCATGGACGGCTGCTCTCCACCCTGAGGAGGCTGATTTTCTCCCTTTTCATCAGTCTGCGCAGAGTCCGTATTTTCGGCGTCTGTATTTGAATCATCTGTATCTGAGCTATCTGTATCTGAACTTTCTGTGTCATCCTCTGCGGTATCTGTATTTTCATCTTTGTCGGTATCCGATGGTTTTTCTCCATTTTTTTCCATCTCTTTCATAGTTCCTACTTCAATGGTGATGGAAGCGTCTCCTACAGATTTTACTTCGCCATATACGGTATTTTCTTCGCTTTCTTTTTCTTTGGAAATACTGGTATCATTTGTACTTGATTTTGTACAGCCAGTAAGAGCCGACACACCTAAGATAATTCCTAGTGTGATTGCAAGATGGTTTCGTTTCATATGTCCTGTATCCTTTCCTAAAACAAGTTTGTGTGTTTTAAAATGCAGTATACGAGGGAAACTTTAAATAAACCTTAAAATGGCAGAGAAAATTTTTAATTTACCCACCGGACGTGCGAAAACCCCGGAGGATGCGCCTCTGGGGTTTTCTATCTCTTAAACTATATTCTTTTTATTTCCCAATCACAACTTTATCCAGATGCCAAATTTCATCTACATACTGCTGAATGGTTCTGTCTGAAGTAAATTTACCTGAGCAAGCCGTGTTCAGAAGCGCCATCTTCGCCCATCCTGCTTCATCTCTATACGCTGCTTCCACTTTTTCCTGCGCTGCCGCATAGGACTTAAAATCAGCCAGAATGAAGTAGGTATCTGCTCTGTCGCTGCTGTTTGTGTTCAGCAGAGAATCATAGATTTCGCGGAACATATTGAAATCTCCGCCTGAATAAGTACCGTTAATCAGCTGCATCAGCACGTTTCGGATATCCGGGTCATTATTAAAATACTGCATAGGGTCATAGCCGCCATTGTTTTCATAGTTAATAACCTCATCCGAGGACAGACCGAAGATAAAGGCATTTTCTGCGCCTACTTCTTCCACGATCTCCACATTTGCACCATCCATGGTTCCCAACGTAGGCGCGCCATTTAACATAAATTTCATGTTTCCGGTTCCGGATGCCTCTTTACTTGCTGTAGAAATCTGCTCAGAAACATCTGCTGCCGCAAAAATCATTTCCGCATTGGATACACGGTAGTTTTCAATAAATACCACTTTAATCTTTCCGTCAATAGAGCGATCGTTGTTGACTACATCTGCCACAGCGTTAATCAGCTTAATGGTCTGCTTTGCGCGTCTGTAGCCTGCCGCTGCCTTTGCACCGAAAATAAAGGTTCTCGGATAGAAGGGCATTTCCGGATGTTCCTTAATCTTATTGTACAGATACATCACATGGAGAATATTCATCAGCTGGCGTTTGTACTCGTGAAGTCTCTTCACCTGCACATCAAAAATAGAGTTTGGATTCACTTCAATTCCATTGTGCTCCAGAATATATTTTGCCAGCCGCACCTTGTTCTGGTGCTTGATGTTCATAAATTCCTGCTGTGCCTTCTTGTCGTCTGCGTAAACTTTTAATTTTTCCAGTTCCGGAAGATTCGTAATCCAGCCATCTCCAATGTGATCCGTAATCCAATCTGCCAACAGAGGATTTGCATGAAGCAGGAAACGTCTCTGGGTAATACCGTTTGTCTTATTATTGAATTTCTCCGGATACATCTCATAGAAATCTCTCAATTCCTGTTTTTCCAGAATTTCCGTATGCAGCTTTGCCACACCATTTACAGAATATCCGCCTGCAATGGCAAGATGTGCCATTTTTACCTGGCCATCATAGATGATTGCCATTTTGCGGATTTTTTCCTGGTCACCCGGATATTTTGCCTGGATTTCCAGAAGGAATCTGCGGTTAATCTCCTCAATAATCTGATATACACGAGGCAGCAGCTTAGAAAACAGTTCGATAGGCCATTTTTCCAGTGCTTCTGCCATAATGGTATGGTTTGTATAAGCGCAGGTATGTGTGGTAATGTCCCACGCATCTTCCCAGGACATGTCCTCTTCGTCCACCAGAATACGCATTAATTCTGCAACGGTCATGGTGGGGTGGGTATCGTTTAACTGGAACGTTACCTTTTTCGGCAAATCGTGCAGGTCGCTGTGAGATTTCTTAAACTTCTCAATAGCCGCCTGAATACTTGCGGAAATGAAGAAATACTGCTGTTTTAAGCGCAGCTCTTTTCCTGCATAATGGTTATCATTTGGATACAGCACCTCTACAATATTCTTTGCCAGATTTTCCTGCTCTACGGCTTTGTGATATTCTCCCTTGTCAAACAGATCTAGCTGGAAGTCATTTACAGCTTCTGCGTCCCAGATACGAAGGGTGTTGACAATCTGATTGTTGTATCCCACGATTGGCATATCGTAAGGAATAGCTTTTACAGACTGATATCCTTCCTGAATAAAGTGATTCTTGCCTGTAGCCGGATCATATTCCACTCTTACATAACCGCCGAATTTCACTTCCTTGGCATATTCCGGACGGCGCAGTTCAAATGGATAACCGTCTTTTAACCAGTTATCCGGCACCTCTACCTGATAACCGTTTTCGATTTTCTGTTTGAACAGACCATAATGGTAACGAATACCACAGCCATACGCGCAATATCCCAGTGTGGCCAGAGAATCCAGGAAACATGCAGCCAGTCTTCCCAGGCCGCCGTTTCCAAGAGCCGGGTCCGGCTCCTGGTCTTCAATTACATTTAAGTCAAATCCAAGCTCATCTAAAGCTTCTTTTACTTCCTTATATGCACACAGGTTAATCAGGTTGTTGCCCAGCGCACGTCCCATCAAAAATTCCATGGACAGATAATAAACGATTTTCGGGTCATCTTTTTCATACTGTTTCTGTGTGAGAAGCCAGTTGTCAATAATTACATCTTTAACAGCAAGAGAAACTGCCTGAAAAACCTGTTCCTGAGTAGCCTCATCAATGGTTTTTCTATAGAGCATTTTTACATTTTCTTTAACGCTTTTTTTGAATTCCTCTTTCTTGAAATGATTATCTAACATCACTATTTTCCTCCTAGCGAAAGTTATGAAATTTTTTCCACCCCTAATTTTACACCTTCTGCGTTAATTTTCCAATCCTTTGTATAACCTTTTACTTCGTTGTATACAACTTCCTCAGCCAGAACTTCTGCTTTGATTTCTTTTTCATGTACGCGGAAGATTCCCTCAATTACCTGGTTATCTGCAAGTGACACCCGGATTTTATCCATAACTTCAAAGCCTGCTTCCTTACGCATGGTCTGAATTTTGCTGATGATTTCTCTTACAAAACCTTCTTCAATCAGTTCCGGCGTCAGGTTAGTATCCAGTACAACAGTGATATCGTTGTCATTTTCGGAAACGTAACCTTCCATCTGTGCCATATCAATGAGCAAATCGCTTTCCAGAAGCACAATTTCCTCGCCATTTACATGCAGCTTCAATTCACCCTGAGCTTTCAGTTCATCCATAGCCTTATTGCCGTCCAGTTCTGCCAATGCGGTCTTGATACCGCCCAGGAACTTACCGTATTTCGGACCCACGGTCTTTAACTGCGGTTTGAAAGTATAAGAAGTAAAGCTTCTAACATCGTCTGTGAATTCCATTTCCTTGACATTCAGTTCGTCTGTAATAATGTCTTTATAGAAGTCAGAAAGCACAAACGGCGCTTTTACAAACATCTTTCCGATTGGCTGACGGTTCTTGATGTTTGCCGCATTTCTGCAGGCGCGTCCCATAACAACCACTTTCAGCAAATCGTCCATGTTTTCTTCCAGCTGCTTGTCAATCCATTCTTCCTTTACTTCCGGGAAGTCACACAGATGAATACTTTCCGGTGCATTTTTGTCCAGACTTCTCACCAGGTTCTGGTAAATGTCTTCTGTCATAAACGGAACCATAGGCGCCGCCGCTTTGGAAATGGTTACAAGGGCGGTGTACAAAGTCATGTAAGCGTTAATCTTATCCTGTTCCATACCTTTGGCCCAGAAACGTTCGCGGCTTCTTCTGACATACCAGTTACTCATATCATCTACAAATTCCTGCAGGGCTCTTGCTGTTTCCGGAATCTTGTAAGCAGCCAGGTTTTCATCAACCGCTTTTACTACTGTATTCAGCTTGGACAGCAGCCATTTGTCCATAACCGGAAGTTTATCGTATTCCAGTGTGTATTTGGTTGCGTCAAATTCGTCAATATTGGCATACAGAACAAAGAATGCGTAAGTATTCCAAAGCGTACCCATGAATTTACGCTGTCCTTCCTGCACTGCTTTTCCGTGGAAACGGTTTGGCAGCCATGGCGCGCTGTTTACATAGAAGTACCAGCGGATTGCGTCAGCGCCGTATTTTTCCAGTGCGTCAAAGGGGTCTACGGCATTTCCCTTGGATTTACTCATTTTCTGTCCGTTTTCGTCCTGTACATGACCCAGCACGATAACGTTCTTGTACGGCGCTTTGTTAAACAGCAGAGTAGATTCTGCCAGCAGAGAATAGAACCAGCCTCTTGTCTGGTCTACTGCTTCCGAAATAAAGTCGGCCGGGAACTGCTGCTCAAACAATTCTTTGTTTTCAAATGGATAGTGGTGCTGTGCAAATGGCATAGCACCGGAGTCAAACCAGCAGTCAATCACTTCCGGTACACGGTGCATGGTCTTACCACACTTTGGACAAGGCATGGTGATTTCGTCAATGTACGGTCTGTGCAGCTCTACGGTTTTTGCTGCTTCGTTTCCGCTCATTTCATAGAGTTCCTGTCTGCTGCCGATGGCATGCATATGTCCGCATTCACATTCCCATACATTCAGCGGAGTTCCCCAGTAACGGTTACGGCTGATACCCCAGTCCTGTACGTTTTCCAGCCAGTCGCCGAAACGGCCTTTTCCAATGCTTTCCGGAATCCAGTTGATGGTGTTATTGTTGCGGATTAAGTCGTCTTTTACTGCAGTCATCTTAATGAACCAGGATTCTCTTGCATAATAAATCAGCGGAGTATCACATCTCCAGCAGTGCGGATAGCTGTGTTCAAATTTCGGTGCGGAGAAAAGCAATCCTCTCTCGTCCAAATCTTTCAAAACTTCCGGGTCAGCTTTCTTACAGAAAGTACCTGCCCATTTGGTTTCTTTTGTCATTTCACCTTTTTCGTCAACTAACTGCAGGAACGGAAGGTCGTACTTTCTTCCCACCTTGCTGTCATCTTCACCGAATGCAGGCGCAATATGAACTACACCGGTACCGTCTGTCAGGGTTACATAGGTATCGCAGACAACGTAATGCGCTTTCTTATCCAGCTTCTTGAAATTATATAATGGTTCGTATTCTTTATATTCCAAATCTTTTCCCACATAAGTTTCCAGAACTTCATAAGCCGGTGTTCCTTCTTCTCTTTCCAGAGAACCGAGAACCGTATCCAGAAGGGCTTCTGCCATGTAATAGGTATATCCGTCTGCTGCCTTTACCTTTACATACTGTTCTTCCGGGTTTACGCAGAGCGCCACGTTAGAAGGCAGTGTCCACGGGGTTGTGGTCCATGCCAGAATGTATGCGTCTTCGTCTTTTACTTTAAAACGGGCAACAGCGGAACGTTCTTTTACGTCTTTATAACCCTGTGCCACCTCCTGCGCAGACAGCGGAGTTCCGCAGCGCGGACAGTACGGTACGATTTTAAATCCTTTGTACAGCAGGTCTTTGTTCCAGATTTCTTTTAAAGCCCACCATTCGGATTCGATATAATCATCATGGTAAGTAACGTACGGATTGTCCATATCTGCCCAGAAACCAACAGTAGAGGAGAAATCTTCCCACATGCCCTTGTATTTCCATACACTTTCTTTACATTTGTCAATAAACGGAATCAGACCGTATTCTTCAATCTGCTCTTTTCCGTCCAGTCCCAGTAATTTTTCTACTTCCAGTTCTACCGGAAGTCCGTGGGTATCCCAGCCTGCCTTTCTCGGAACCATTTTACCCTTCATGGTGCGGTATCTGGGAATCATATCCTTGATAACGCGGGTAAGCACATGACCGATATGCGGTTTTCCATTTGCAGTCGGCGGTCCGTCATAGAAGGTATAAGTTTCTCCTTCTTTTCTCTGCTCCATACTTTTTTTGAAAATGTCATTGTCTTTCCAGAATTTTTCAATATTCTTTTCGCGCTCTACAAAGTTCAGGTCTGTAGTAACTTTCTGATACATGATTTTTCTCCTCTCTTTGATTGAATAAAAACAAAAACTCCCGTCCTGTAACAGGACGAGAGCAAATACGCTGTCGTTATACCACCTCTTACAACATACACAACATTTCTGTCTTGATATGCGTTCCTTTTAACGGAGGAAGCCCGGCATCTCCTACTGGATTCAGATAGCAACTCAGGAGTGATTTTCTTTCACTGCTACTGGTACCGGATTTCCACCATCTCCGGCTCTCTGTAACGTTGGCATGCAGAAACCTCATCTAGTGAAAACAAGGGATTGTGCGGCTTCTGTCAGTGAAATACTGTCTCCGTCTTGGTTTTTCAGTATAGTCCATATTATACTGAGTGTGTTTGGGGGTTGTCAAGAGGGATTAAGTGATGTGGTATAAAAAAGTTCACACCCCATTCTCAAGGATTCGGTATATAATCAAGAGAATAAGGAGTGAACAAAAATGGCAGAAAACAGAAAATCAGATAACCTCCTAAAGAGGAACTTCAGGGCAGAGAAGCCGCTGTCCAAATGCGTAACGGACGTAACGGAGATCAATGGCAGCGATGGAAAGCTGTATGTTTCCCTGAAAGAGGCAGCATAGGATACAAAATCCTTGAGGGGAATGTGTCAACTGATATGCTGGAAGTTATCCACCGCGGAGACCACCTGGTTTTATGGGACAAACTGCTGCTTCGCAGCTAATCTGACATATCATGAACCCTGTGCCGCATTCTGGAAAAATTGAGGTATCTACATCGGTTGTCCGAAGATTCTCTGTTTAAAGACTTTCATCAAAAAGAGCCTGTTCTTTCTCAACTCATTTTGAATGTTTGTCTTTCCAGAATGTGTAACATCCAGGACGAACTATGTACTTCTCTTTGTTGATAATAATTTCTGCATCTACGGCTGTTTCAATTTCATATTTGATACCTCGGTCCTCGTTTGTCCACCGGGAACAGATTCTGCCGTGTTTTGTATCAATAGATGCTTCCAGCCAGCCAATTCGATAATCTGCCTGGGGTTCTATACGGACTTTCTCAAACCCTGGTGCTTCTTCTAACAATTGGATTCCTGCCGCTTTTTCATATATCCAGTCAGCAACAGCACCATATGCATAATGATTAAAAGAATTCATTGCCGTGTCCCAGAAATCTCCGTTTTCCATGATTCCATCCCAATGCTCCCAAATTGTAGTGGCCCCTTTTCTTACAGAATATAACCAGGAAGGATATTCTCTTCTGAGAAAAAGCGTATAGGCCAGACGAGCATATCCGTATTCGCTGAGTACATGAAGAATATATGGTGTTCCCACAAATCCTGTTCTTATTTGAGAGCCATCTTTTTTTATCAGTTCCGCAAGCTGATCTGCAAATTTCTGTGGAGTTTCTGTCAGTTCAAAATATATTGCCAGCACATATTCTGTCTGTGTATGACATACCGGATAGGTACGTTGAAAAGTTTTTACAATATTTTTGTAAAGTATTTCATATTCAGTGATGTCCTCGCCCAATACTTTTCCTGCTTTGGTTACCAGTCTCACAGAATTTGCATAAAAAGCGGAGGCAATAAAGTCCTCTCTTGAAGAACCTTTATAACTTCCAGAAGGAGCGTCCAACCCCAACCAGTCCCCGAAATGTTCTCCTCCCGTCCACAGGTATTGGGTCTTTGTGACTTTTGTAATATAGTCCACCCACTTTTTCATACTTTCAAACTGTTGTTCCAATACTCTTTTATTTCCATAGGTAAGGTATATCTGCCAGGGACAGATTACCGCCGCATCTCCCCAGGCTGCACTGGGACTTCCTTCCGGAAGGTAATCAGGGATTACTTGTCCCACACTTCCGTCTTCTCTTTGATCTGCTGCAAGATCACGAAGCCATTTACAGAAAAATTTTTCAACGTCAAAATTGTAGCTTGCCGCTTTCACAAATACCTGGGCATCACCTGTCCATCCAAGACGCTCATCTCTCTGAGGACAATCCGTCGGAACATCCAGAAAATTTCCTTTCTGACCCCAGAAAATGTTAGAAAACAGGTGATTAAGCTCCGGATCAGAACAATATATATGCCCTGTGCGGCGAATTTTTGAATAGACCGAGACAGCTGCGAATTGACTAAGTTCTGGCTTAATGGGAAACTGAACAAGTTTAATGTAACGAAATCCAAAAAATGTCAGTCGTGGATGCCAGGTCTGTTTTCCATCTTTACAAATGTAATGCAATTCTGCCTTCGCGCTTCGATAATTTGCATTATAGAAATTTCCGTGTTTATCAAGAACTTCTCCGTGCAGTATCCGAACCTTGTCGCCTGCTTGGGCATCTAAAGATATTTCCACATATCCGGTTACTTCCTGACCGAAATCTACTACCAGTTCTCCTGACGGAGTATAAAAAATCTCCTTTGCGGAAATACGTTCCATCTCCCGAATCGGTTCACCTTCCTGTGGGATCAAAATATCATATGACCACTGAAATTCTTCTGTCTGTTTCCACTGTTTGGTTACGAAACTACCGTCACAGTATTCTCCATCATAGATTTCACTGAACCGAATGCCACTTTCCCCCCATTTCCATGAATGGTCTGTGGAAATAATTTCTTCACTGCCATCTTCCAGATAAAGATGAATTTCTGAGAGGATCCCCCTCGGTCTATTTTTTCTGCGGTCCTTGTCTTCTGATTCCACCCATCCCGGCATTGGAGAAGAAAACCAACCTTTTCCAACTGTAACCATCAAACTGTTTTCTTTTTCTACTAATTCTGTAATATCATATTTCTGATATTGCAGACGTTTATCATAGCTTGTCCAGCCTGGCATCAGCACATCTTCACTGACCCTGCTGCCATTTAAAACAGCTTCGTAGACACCCAGTGCTGTTATAATCAATTCTGCTTTTCTCACTGGCTTCGTAATAGACCAGTCTTTTCGAAATACTGGACATACATCTCCGGTATTCATTGATGTTGTAATCCATTTTGCCTCAAATACCATCTTTTTCCCTCCGTTC
Source organism: Candidatus Blautia stercoravium (assembly GCA_019114495.1). Lineage (GTDB taxonomy): Bacteria > Bacillota > Clostridia > Lachnospirales > Lachnospiraceae > Blautia > Blautia stercoravium. The sequence goes on along the minus strand of DXFK01000187.1, from coordinate 41,671 downwards.
AGAGCCAATTATTTTATTTTGCATGATGCATAGAACCCCCGTGTCTTTTCTTTAATCCACTGATTTTCCTTAACCAGGAACGTACTCCTCATTCGGATATCTTCTGAAGAACTACCAACCATAACATCAAACTTTCCCTTCTCAGCCTTCCACTTCATGTCACGATCCAAAAACGCAAGCTGAGACTGCTGCAGCTTGCTGACAGATCATGCAGATAAAGCTGTATAACTTCTGTTCTTTCACAAGTCCCTGTATTCATAATATCCACACTATTCTTGATCTCTTCCCCCGGATTATATTCTCCGCGAAGAACTGCTGATATTGCCGGCGCTCCCATTTCAGATGGATTCCATGCTTCCAGAATCGCATCCAGATACTGCTCTGCTACATGGGAAGAAATCAGTCTTCCATTAAAATGTACACCTACCATAGGAATACCAAGTTTCACTGTACTTTCACTTATCCTACTTGCACTTTTGGGAACTGTCGCCCATGGGACGGGACTGGTAGACGACACAGTATATGCGGATAATCTCTACTCAAAATATCCGCTGTCAAACTATCCGCTTGACTTCTATGTAGACAATAACTGGGGCTGGCTTGCGTGGAACTGGCTGGATGGTATTGCATGATTCCAGAAAATATCACATAAAAGCATCCACTTCCACATACACTGTATCATCAGTGTACCGGGGACCATACGGTCTCTTTTACACGGATGCTATCAAAACATGATAAGGAGTGGATGTTCCATGTCTCTGAAACAGTTATCCCCACCCGAAAAATGGATCCTGACCGGTATCCCCGTACTGTTTGTACTCGGTTCTTTGATGCATTTTCTGTATGATTTTACCGGCCAGAGTACTCTGGCCGGCCTGTTTGCACCTGTCAACGAAAGTGTCTGGGAGCACTCCAAGCTGGTACTGTGGCCGGTCATCCTGTGGTGGCTTCTGTATGACCGGTTCCGAGGGGAACAGGAACAGCTCTGCAGGGAAAAATGGTACGCCGGCGCTGTCTGTGCCTTGCTGACTGCTCTGCTCACCATGCCTCTGATCTATTACTTTTACACGGAAGCTTTCGGAACTGAACTTCTCTGGGTGGATATTCTGATTCTGCTGCTTTCTCTTCTGGCCGGTCAGCTGGCCGGTCTGCACATCTACCGTTACAGCGACGGAATCAACCCTTCTCTCGTGCTTCTTACCTTTGCCGCTGTCGTTCTTGTCTTTGTACTGTTTACCTTCTGGCCGCCCCAGATCCCGTGGTTTCAGGACCCTCTGAGCGGAGGTTACGGGATTGCCTGAGCATCCCGCAGCCTTCGCCTTCTAAAAGTACAGCTTAAAGGTCCGGATTTCAAACGGAGTAACCGTAAAGGAGACCTCAGCCCCTTCCGTGCCCTCTCCGCAGTCATGCTCAAGAAGATTACACGGTACGATCCGGGTTACCGGATATTCCGAGGACAGAGTGATCTTTTCCCTTCCGCCTCTGCATTCATGCAGGCGCACAATCAGGCAGTTCTCATCCTCCGCTTTCTTAACCACATCGATCTGTACTCCGTCAGAGGAAACTCTGACAAGTTTTCTTTCATCTGCAAAGGTACCGGGAACTACACATGCCGGCAGATTCAGGCGATTTGCTTCCTCAATGGTTCCTCCTTCCACCGGTCCTCCAAGATGCGGATACAGCGAATACGTAAACGTATGCTCACCCATGTCCGCCTCGGTATCGGGATGTTTCGCGCTTTTGAGCAGACTGATCTTCACGGCATTTTCCTTGATGTTATAACCGTACTTGCAGTCATTCAGAAGACTGACTCCATATCCGGTTTCGGAAAGATCCGCCCATTTGTGGCCGCAGACTTCAAACCTTGCCCAGTCCCAGCTGTTGTTCCAGTGTGTCGGGCGTTCCACATGACCGAACTGGATATCGTAGGTCGCCTTCGTCGAGCGGATGTCGGTGTAAAAGGCCGCCTTCAGCAGACGGTGTTCCTCATGCCAGTCCACATGGGTGATAAAATCCATTCTTCTGGTATGGCGGTATACCGTCATATCCTGTGTGATCACGGATCTGTGATATGCATAGGTAAAACGGACAACCGCAAAAAGCGCACCATTGCAGATCAGTTCCGGCTCTTTTGCCAGTACGACGTTCTCTTTTTTCTGAATATAGAAACTATCAATATCCCACGCATCATAATTGACCGGTTTGTCTTCATAGACTTCCAGAACATTTCCCATTCCTCCTTCACAAAGAACAGGCCGCTGCGCTTCCCTGTCATATACTTCTGTCAGCTGTCCCTGGTCATTCCATACAATCCTGTAAAACGGTGTCTCCAGCGAATTCCTCTCATATGTAAAAGAAGAATTCTCCGCCGGACTCTCTCCCGGGACAAACGTGACAGAAGTCACACCGAACGGTTCCACATCCGCCAGAACCCTGTAGCCTGTTTCTGTTCTCTGTGCCAAAAGGGTTTCCCCTGCCGGGTTTCGGAAACTTCCCTCCTCCGTCCGCGGGATTTCCACCAGCTCTTTTCCCCCGAAGCTGTCGGTGGAACAGATACTGTAACGGTTTTCCTCCGGTCGGGTGAGGTAATCCAGCGCATCCTTCTGTACCCGTTCGACCCGCTCTTCCGCCACAGCGTAATTGATGCGGGAATCACTGTAAACCTCACGAATGGAAGATCCGGGAATAATATCATGGAACTGATGCAGCAGCACACATTCCCAGCTGTCGTGGAGTTCCTGCTGCGCATACTTTCCTCCCAGAATGTATGCCAGGGAAGAAAGCCATTCTGTCTGCGCCAGCCGGTTCTCCATCCGGCGGTTTGTCTTTTTGTTGTATGCCTGGGAAGTATAGGTTCCCCTGTGATACTCCAGATACAGTTCTCCGTCCCAAGTGTGGACATACCGGTCCGTCTGTTCTACTTTTTCATGAAGTCTGCGGAAAAAGTCTCCAGCCCGGCCTGCTTTCACATGGGGAACCCCCGGAAGGGCATCCAGCGCCCGGCGCATTTCCAGCATATCCCGTGTTGCCCCTCCGCCTCCGTCACCATAGCCGTAAGAAATCAGCGTTTCCTTACTGAGTTCCTTGTTTTTGAACTTCTTCCAGCTGCCCAGCACGGAATGAGGAGAAATCATTCCATTATATGTGGAATACCGCTCGGTCATGTCTCGTCCTTCCTCTGGCGTGTTCACAAAATACGTAAGGATCCTGGTTCCGTCAATTCCCTTCCACCAAAACAGGTCATCCGGAATGGTGTTAAACTGATTCCAGCTGATCTTGGTGGTCATAAATGTATCAATCTCACACTGTTTCAGAATCTGCGGCAGCGCCCAGCTATAACCGAACACATCCGGCAGCCAGAGATACTCGCATTTTTTACCAAATTCCTGCTCAAAAAACCGGGTTCCGTAAAGCAGCTGACGCACCAGCGCTTCGCCGGACGTAATGTTGCAGTCTGCTTCCACCCACATACCGCCGTCCGGTTCCCATTTTCCTTCCTTCACTTTCTGACGAATCCTGTCGTATAATTCCGGACAGTCTTCCCTGATATACTTGTAAAGCTGCGGCTGTGTCTGCAGAAAAACATATTCATCATACCGCTCCATCAGCCGGAGCACCGTAGAAAACGAACGCTGTGCCTTTTCCCTGGTATGTTTCAGACGCCACAGCCATGCCACGTCAATATGAGTATGCCCCACAACATTTACCGTGACATCGGTGTGCTTTTCCATGTCCTCCAGCTCCTTCATCAGTACATCATGGGCTGTCTCTGCCGTCTCATAAAAAGAATCTTCATCCCAGTTGATACAGCAAAGCGCCCGGTCCAAAGCCCCTTTCAGATCCTCATACTGCTCGCTCTCCTCCGGCAGCAGCTCCAGGGTTTCCGTAATCGCACGGGCAAAATAATACAGTTCGTCCGTCTTTTTATGCAGCCAGACAAGATCCGCCTGCTTGCACTGATGATAAAACGTACGGTGTTTTCCTCCGCCTTCCAATCCTGTCCACAGAAGGAATGTCAGACGTACTTCTTTTCCCTCATAACAGTCAAAAAGCACTTCATTGTGATATGTATCCACGCCCTGGTACGGATGTCCGTTCACATAAAGAAGAGATTCAAATCCACTGTTGAATCCTCCTCCGGTTTCGCCGAAATTGAACAGTCCGGCTACCTCACAGCCTTTGACCGCCTCCGGCAGCTTTACTGTCTTTTCCAGCCAGAGATACCGATCTCTGCCCATGAACGTATCACCGGGGCCGAACTCCTCTCCTTCAATCTTTTCCGGAACTTCATGATAGCTTTCATCCGGTGAAAGCGTACCTTCCATTGATGTAAACGGTGCAATACTCCGGTGTCCGAAATACCGGCGCTGCCCCAGCTCCTCTGTTCTTCTTCTGAATTTTTCAATCGTTAAAAACATGTCTAATCCCTCCTGTCCTACATGTAAGATCTCCAGAAGCCTGTTTTTCTTTCATTGATCTCTTTTATGACTTCTGTTTCCACCTTAAAATTCCTATCCATATCCATCAGCCCGTTGATCTCCTGCTGCACATCGGAAACCTGCGTATAACAGAACCCGCAGACATACGGAATTTCCTTGACCGCCGTTGTAATCTCATCAAATCTCCGGACAAACTCTTCTTTTGTATTTACCTTGTTGCCGTATCCCCATCCGGCATCGTCGTTATTGAAGGCAATCCCTCCGTATTCGCTGATAATGACCGGCTGCCCCTGATACTCGTATCCGTCTGCCAAAGCTGCTTTGTGGCTGCAGTGATAGACTTTATTTGCAAAAATATCGTCCCTGCACTCCACATACCGCTTCTTCAAAATTTCTCCTGCCTCTTCATAATCATGCAGCGTGATGATATCGGAAACCGTATGCTCCCATCCGTCGTTGACAATCACGGGACGGAAAGGATCCATGCTCTTTGTCAGGTGATAAACGGCTTCCGTGAAATGCTGTTCCGGCCGTTCGGTCTTCACCTGACCGATGCCCCAGGATTCATTGAACGGCGTCCAGGTAATAATGCAAGGATGGTTGTAATTCTGTTTCACAATCTCCATCCACTCGGAGACAAATTCCAAAACCGCATAATCGGTAAACTGATAGGCCGCCGGTGCCTCACTCCAGACCAGCATGCCCTTTACGTCACACCAGTAAAGAAACCTCTCATCCTCTATTTTCTGATGCTTGCGCAGACCGTTGTAACCAAGCGCCTGAATCTTGTCGATATCCTCAATCAGTGCCTCTTCGTGCGGAGGCGTCAGATGGGAATCTTTCCAGTATCCCTGATCCAGGATCAGTTTCTGGTACAGCGGCTTTCCATTGAGAAGAACATTCGGTCCGTCAATCCGGATCTCCCGCATCGCAAAATAGGATCCCACTTCATCCAGAACCTCTCCCTCTCGCAGCAGACGGAATTCCACATCATACAGGTCCGGCTGTTCCGGGCTCCAGGTTTTTAACGCCCATTCCATGCCGGCTCCCCGTTTTATAAACAGATCGATTTCCGTTTTCATATGACCGGACATAACGGCGCTCAGAATCCTGTTCACGGTCACGCCTCCGAAGGAAACCACTGCTTCCAGCAGCAGATCACCGTCCCACATGGACTCCGGCGCAAGAACCTCATATTCCAGTTTCAGGCTGTGGGATTTCAGATCTGGCGTCATTTTTACGCATTCCAGACGGGCTTTTGGCACATACTCCGTCCAGACCGTTTTCCAGATTCCTGTCGTCTGTACATACCAGCAGCCGAAGTTTTCTTCGATCCAGCGCTGCTTTCCGCGCGGCTGCTGCATGTCAAAACTGTCTTCCACCTTCACCGTCAGCTCGTTTTCCCCGTCCCTGACAAGATCGGTAAGATCAAAGGAAAATCTTGCGTATCCTCCTCTGTGGCAGCCCACATATTGCCCGTTCACCCACAGCTTTGTCAGAAAGTCGCTGCCCTCGAAATGAATGACATATCTCTGATTTTTCAGTCTGGCGCCGTCCACCTGTACGGTTCTGCGGTACCAGACAGCATCATGGCGGGTTTCCTCCTGAATTCCGCTGAGTTTTGTCTCATACGTAAACGGTACTCGGATGGTTTTCTCTCCGGGAAAATGTTCAAACCATTTCTGCTGCTCTCCGCAGTTTTCATCATCGAAGGAAAACGACCAAATTCCGTTTAAATTTTCCCAGTTGTTTCTCACAAACTGTGGCCTGGGATAGTCTTTCACATAACATTTCATACCTTTCACCCCTGTACATGTTTTTGCATTTTATAAACAGCATTTCTGTTCTTTTACTGTAGATTATACCGATAAAACACTTCATGTCAACTATATTATAATATTTATGCATGATTTTTTACATTGTTTTTTCCGTTTAAACAGTATTACTGTTTTTATTCCTGTTTTTTCTCCTGTAAAAACAGTATTGCTGTTACTTTTTATTTTTTCGTATCTGTGCTAGAATAAAAGTAATTTTACGAGAAAGGAACGAGAATGCTGCATGGCAAAACTGAAAGATTATGAAATTGAAGAAAAGGAGTCTCTCTCTGCTCTGGGCAAGGCACTGAGTTCGGAAGTGCGTCTGGAAATTCTACAGCTTCTGTACGGGCAGAGTATGATCATCGGAGAAATTGCAAAAAAAATGAACCTGCCGGCTTCCAGCACGGCTTTTCATCTGAAGCTTCTGGAAGATGCAGGTCTGATTCGAATGGAAACGCAGCCGGGAACCAGAGGAACAACGAAACTGTGCACCCGCAGTGCAGACCATGTCACCATTAACCTGGTAAAACGAAACGTCGATATCGATGAACTGTTCAGCGCCGAAATGCCGGTAGGGGCCTACTGCAGCTGCCGCGTCACCCCCACCTGCGGACTACGCTCCATAAGCGGAACAATCGGCCACGAAGACAGGGAGTACTGCTTTTACTTTCCGGAACGGATGGAGGCAGGTCTTCTGTGGTCTTCTTCCGGATATGTGGAATACAAATTCGCCAACGGAGTTCCCGGAAACCGCCAGCCCAAAAAGCTGTCCTTTTCCGCAGAAATCTGTTCCGAAGCTCCCGGCTACCGTGAAGACTGGAAATCCGACATTACCCTCTGGATCAACGGAACAGAATGCGGCACCTGGACCTGTCCCGGGGACTTCGGCGCTCGCCGGGGAAGGCTCAATCCGCCGGATCTTCTGGACGGTTCTTCCCAGTATGGTCTGCAGACCACCTGGGAAGTCACCCATGACGGCTGCTATATAAACGGCAGAAAGCTCTCAGAACACACCATCCGTGATCTCCGTCTGATGGAACATTCCTATGTCACCGTCAGAATCGGAAACAAACCCGATGCACAGTACATCGGAGGTTTCAATCTTTTCGGAAAACACTTCGGAGATTACAGTCAGGATCTGATTCTGACCATTGCTTACTGAGCTTCTCCCTTATTTTGCAACCCGCATCAGTTCCCCGTTCAGCGCCCGGACATCGATGCTCTGCCCCTCTTTTTTACTGTGACTGATGATACTGTTCAGCGACAATCCCAGCGGAATGATCTCTTTCTCCAGAAGTTCTGTGACCTCCGGCAGATATTTCCCGAGAATCCTGCGGCACTCCTCATTTTCCATTAGATCTTCCGCTCTGTCCTGAACAGAAAAATACTGATCCAGATCCACCCCTTCTTCTTCCAGGAACCAGTTTTGTACAGTTTCTCCCGCATGGCTATCCGGCAGCACATAGGATGGTTCCGGTGTCTCGGTTCTCTCAAAGACTGCCTGTTCCTTCAGCAGTGTTCCCCCTTCTGTGTACCCTGTAACCGTAAACAGATTTTTTCCCTTTTCCAGCGGAAGATTTTCAAAAAGAACCGTTCCGTTTCCATCGTTTTCTCCCAGAACCGGTCCCTGTCCGGAAAACCTCAGCTCCACCTTCTTCAGATTTGTGTACACTCGGACTTTTATCCTGTCGGAGGCCCGCTTCACAAACCTCTGCTCACAGATATGGAGAAACGGTTCTTCCGACCACCTGGCCTTATAGTAATAAAACGCATCCTTTCTGGTTTTTCGGTCATAAGTGACAAGTCCTTTGGTATTTCTGTATTTCTGGCCCCCTTCATCCCTCCGAGAACTTGAAAAATCAAACATGTTCCAGACAAAGCTTCCCCAAAGATAGTTTCTCTGTTCAAACATGGGGTATACGGTCTCATGAAACAGCGACTGGAATTCTTCAGAATAGTCTTTAACCATAGGCGTTTCCGAATGAAGCCACGTCTGCGCATCCACGCCGTATTCGCTGATTCCCAGCGGCACCTGTGGAAGCTCCTGATGCATCCGGTCCAGAAACGTTCCGTAATCCTGCATCTTTCCGTAATACCAGCCGAAATAGATATTATACCCCACCATATCTGTAAGCCGGTTGAGCATACTCTTACTCTTCATCGGATAAAGATTTGCACAGGTCACAATCCGGTCCGGATCCAGTTTTTTTGCGATTTCATACAGTTCCGATACATTTCTGTGAATATACGGCGCATCGCGGAACATGCCGATCTCATTCTGAATTCCCCAGAAACAGATCGAGGGGTGATGAATATTCTGCAAAATCAGTTCCTTCAGCTGCTGGGTAGCATTATCCATCGTCTCTTTCTTCTCTGTCATCTTCAGCATAGGAATTTCCGCCCAGACCACATAGCCTTCTCTGTCACAGATGTCATACGTATGCTGCGAATGCTGATAATGGGACAGACGGACGGCATTGGCACCAATCTCACAGACCAACTCAAAGTCCCGGTCGATCTCCCTTTCCGTCACCGCAGAGAAGCAGCCCGCAGAATCCTGATGCTTAGCCACTCCACGCAGAAACAGGTGCTCACCGTTGAGATAAAACCCTTCCCTGCTGTCCAAGTGGATTGCCCGGAAGCCCACCGTCTTCTCCACCCTGTCCACACACATATTCTCACATATCAGTTCCGCCCGCACCGTATAAAGGCAGAGATCCTCTTTGCCGTTCCACAATTGAATTTCTTTCAGCCTCATGGAAACCGTCTCCTGTCCGTTTCCTGTTTCTGATGATACAACATTTCCTTCCTGATCCAGCACTGTATATCGGACGGTAACACTGTTTTCCGGTTCCGCACAGACCACATGCGGTTCGATCTTCAGTATCCCCTGACCCTCTTCATCGACAGATGTGTGCACAATCACGCCGTCCGTTCCGTAATAGAGATAATCGAAATGCGTCTTTTCCGCCAGCAGCAGATTCACGCCCCGATACAATCCTCCGAACACGGTAAAATCGCCTGCCAGCGGAGAGACCTCATCCCCTGCACGGTTGTCCACATGCAGTTCCAGGTCAAAACCGTCCCCGCAGACACAGTCGGACGGGATCTCAAAATGAACTGTGGAATAACCGCCTTTGTGCAGACCGATCTCCTTTCCGTTTACCACAGCCCTTACCGTATGATCCGCCGCTTCAATTTCAAGAAACAGGGTCCTGCTTTCCCACAGGTTTCCCGGGCATAACGCATCTAGAATGATATGTTTCCTGTAGACCGCCTGTCCTCGGTACTGCTTTTCATCCAGATACCAGGTATGCGGCAGATCTACCGTCTGTTCCTTTCCACTTTCCTCCGGCGTGGAAAAATTCCAGTTACTGCTAATACAAATTTTTTTCATACTTACCTCCTGTTACAGCCAATTTCCTTTACGGATTTTCTTTTTTATATTTCCACAACTGACATTTTTTCCGAAAAATGATACAATAGCCTTATACATCCTGCGTCTGTCAGGATCCCAGACATTTTTATTATTACAAGGAGTACCTGCCCATGGACTTAACCGCTCTAAAAACCTCGCTGCACATGGCAGCGGAACTGTACGGCATCAGCTCTGCAGTTCTTGATACCCCAGAAGCTCAGAACCGATTTTTCGCTTCCTCCGCGGAATCTTCTCTGCAGCACTTCTTTTCCGCCGAAAAGTTCTCCGAACTGACCGCTCTGTGCCGGGATGACAACTGCCTTCACATTATCGATGAACTGCAGATTCACCACATGCTTCTCTGTATCGGCAGTATCCCGGTTGTGCTTGGCCCTTTCGTGACCAGAATCCAGTCCCGACTGGAATGTCACCATATGCTCTCAGGCACAAAATACCGTGGGATTTCCGTCAGCACAATACAAACTCTGCGCAGTACTGTTCCGAATCTTTCGGAACAGACAGTCCTTCGCATCCTGCATGCTGTCCTTTGCGTCTCCGATCCTCTCACAGAATCCAGAAAGGTAATTGAAATCGGAGGCCATACCTACGACACGGGCATAAAAGACTATGAAAGTGAACATTATCAAGAAAATTATGGTGGTCTGATTCAGAATCGCTACCAGATAGAACAACATTTCATGAATAACCTTATGGAGGGAAACGCACATGCCGCCATCCATAATTTTCATAACATGCATCAGTCCGTTGCCTATCTGAAGCAGACGGATCAGCTGCAGCGAGAACGTATCGGCGCCGCAATTGTCCGTACCATGATCCGCATCGCGGCGTTTCAGGCGGGACTTCCTGCCCTTACCATCGATCTCCTTTCGGGTCAGCATACAATTGCCGTATTTCAGTCTTCATCCACCGGAGAAATCATCCAGCATACACAGAAAACCATCCGACAGTTCTGTGATGCAATCCGTGAAAAACAGACCTCCGGCTGCAGCAATCTCGTACTCAGCGCCAAAGAGTATCTGGACTATTTTTATACGCAGGATATTTCTCTGCAGATGCTCTGCGATGAACTGAATGTCAGTCCCAACCATCTCATTTCGGTCTTTCGAATTGAAATAGGTGCTACTCCGATGCATTATCTCCGAAAAATTCGTCTAGAACATGCCTGCCGCTTTCTCATCGGAACTGATCTGCAGATCAGTCAGATCAGTTCCCTGGTCGGCATTTCAGACTCCAATTACTTTTCCCGTGTTTTCCGGAAAACCTTCGGAAAGACACCGGCAGAATACCGGAAACAGTACAGAATATGAGCAGAGCAGCCGGATTTTCCGTGTCTGCTCTGTCTTGAGAACCTTATTTCATTTCCATTGTCTCATCATCCACCACAAATACTCTGTGGTCTCCTTTTTTTGCCGCCTCCCATACCGGAAGACCCTCTCCGTTTGGATTTCCTGTCCGTACAAAATTACTAATAAAGGAAACCAGAGTGTCTGAGATTTTATAATCCCATTCTGTCATCGGACGCCAGCATCGCCCCAGCGTTCCAAGGGTATACCAGAGTTCACTGGAATGCCACGCACCTTTATCGTCCCCCGGAAGATTTCTGTCAAAACGAAAACAGTAAGACGGAACCATACCCTGTTTCTCCTGTAGCAGCGCCCATTCTCGCGCCATCTCATCCAGCACGTTCTCAAGCATATCATCCTTCGTGCTTCCCATCAGATAGGGAATTCGGGCCTGCCTTTTCTGCGTTTTCATTTCTTCAGGCGTACATACAATAAACTCTCCGTCCAGCACCGGCATCAGATACTGAATTCCGTTTTCCGTCTGCCATGCTTCTCTTCCTGCCGCTGCAAACAATTTCTGTACCGGAACCGAAAGCCAGTCTTCCAAGCCGTTCCCCAAAGAATTCATCACCTTTTTCCAGAAATCCCAGGTTTCTTCCACACGATAATAATTTCCAAATGTTTCCGGAATCCCTCCTCCGCTTGTCATAACTGCGGAAGACATGAAACCGCGCGACAGCGGGGACAGACAGTGATGCTGTACACTCATCGCTCCTGCAGACTGCCCCATTAAAGTGATGCGTTCCGGATCTCCTCCAAATGCACGGATATTTTCTCTAACCCATTTCAGCGCCGTCAGCTGGTCGTACAGACCGTAATTTCCGGTATGTCCGTCTCTTTCTGCAAGTTCCGGCAGAGAACAGAATCCGAGAACTCCCAGTCTGTAATTACAGGTAATAAAAATAATTCCCTTTCGGGCATATGCCTCGCCACTGAAATGTTTTTCGTTTCCACAGCCGCCCTGAAAGGCACCGCCGTGAATGTACAGAATAACAGGCGCCTCCTGACAGATGGCAGGTTTCCAGATATTCAGAAAAAAACAATCTTCACTGTACGTGTAGACCTCCCCCTTCCGGAATTCTCTGTAATAGAAATTCTCATCAGACTCAGCCCGGAATGCCCGGTTCTGATAAGATGCCGGACCGAATTCATCGGCCTCGTAAATTCCTTCCCAGGCTCCTGCCTGCCGCGGATATTCCCATCGGCCGGCATATGCGTAACGTACACCGGCAAAACGCTGGATTCCCTCTTCATCTTCCATTCCTCTAATCGTCCCTGCGGGGGTATTAAGAATGATTTTTTTCAATTAAGCTTCCTCCTCTTGTGCACGTATTTTGGTAATCTCCGCATAGACTTCTTCTGTCTTCTGCTTTGACAGATTATAAACCAGACCAATTCCAATCAGCTCAATCACACAGGCAATGACCGGCATCAATGTAATCATTCCCCTAATCGCATCTCCCACACCTGCAGCCTGAGACTGAACCCCCGATACATATCCAAGAGCAGCCAGCATATAAGTGGCGCCGCTGTGGGTAATGGATGTTCCGATTTTTCTGCTGAACGTATAGATAGAATACAGGGTCCCGTCTCCCCGCATATTCGTCTTATATTCCTGGTAATCAATACAGTCTGACACAAATGCCCATATCAGCATCATAAACACTGTCTGTCCGCAGTTGGAGACGGTGGACAGTACCATATAGAGATACGGATTTGTAATCGGAAACAGAAACAGGAGAAATGCGAAAATCATATTGTACGCCGCACCGCAGATAATGACTTTACGCTTTCCAAATCTCTTTGCCAGTTTCGGAACCAGAGGAAAACATACTACCAGCGCCGGTATACTGATAATGGAGGTAAGCGCCATAACCTTTGGTGTATGGTAGAATTCCTTGTACAGATAACTTCCCATGGAACCAAGCGATGCGGATGCCACACAGTTTCCAAGCGATGCAATCATCACACCTATCAGCGGACGGTTTTTTACAGAATCTTTCAGCACATCGGTAAATCTGTAATTTCTGCTGTTCTTTTCGTCTATACGACTTTCCTTTTTTGCTGCCTCCGGTGTCGAATAACGCTCAGTCGTAAATGCCAGAAGCAGAAGATAAAAGATCAGGCTGGCAGCACATGCCACAACTGCAAGAAGAAAATACCCCTGTGCATTCGGCGACTGGTCTTCGTTCCAGATCAGAGTGGGAACAATCGGCAGAAAGATAACACCGACTGCTGTTCCTCCAAGACTTCTGGCTCTGGACAGCTTTGTTCTTTCCTCTGGATCCCGCGTAATGACAGATGCCATTGCACCGTACGGCATGGACGTTCCTGTGTAACTCATTCCATACAACAGATAGGAAGCAGCAACCCACAGGTGCTTCATTGTCATATTCCATCCCGAAACATCGGCAAAACACAGCAGCACCGACACTGCCAGGGGAATCATTGCAATTCTTATAAACGGCTTGAATTTGTCACCTGATTTTCCGATCATGAACCGGTCAGGCAGAGAGCCGATCAGCGGGTCATTGACTGCATCCCATATTTTTGAAAACAGAAACAGTCCTGCCATCCATTTTGCGCTGATTCCGAGAATATACGTACAGAAGGTCAGAATATACATATCAATATAAAGATTGATCATACTTCCCCCCAGGTCACCAAATACGTATCCGATCTGATCGCGGATCCCGAATTTTCTTTTGATTTTTTCCATCTTACTTCTCCTTTCGAAACTCATTTTTTCTGACCTTATCCTAACATGCCGCTTCGTTTCAAAACAGGATTTTTTCACAAATTTCTGGATAAAATCACCCTTTTCCTTCCGCTGCATTCTTCTCCAAGCCATAGCTCCCGCAGCGGATTCCCTTTCGGGGACATTCCCGGTGTCGGGACTTTTTATGATTTCTTTTCCCACGTCTGTCAGGATGACTCCAACAACCTTTCTCCCAAAAACCTTTTACCCAAAATAAAACCGCCTAAGGGGAAAAAGAAAGGGTCTTTTCCAAACGAGAATGCGTTGCTTATGTGATTGTATATTAGGGTGACAGAGCTGTATAAGAAATCGATTGGCCGTCCCCTGAACAACGGATCCTTGTCCACAACCTGCTGGATATGGATGAAAAACTTCAGAAAAAAATCCGCAAGTACGGAAATAGAGGGTTCTAACGACTGAATTTCATGAAAGATGGAATAAACTTCTTATAGATACGTATGATATACTCGTTTTGTCCTATCAGGAAGCAGGAGAATGAAACAACGAAATGGAACTGCTTGTTAAGGATGTTTTAAAAGCCCATTCTCGAAAGCACGCTAATAGAAAACGGAAAAGTATCCGTCCCGTGATGACAGGTTCTCTTCCAGTATCGATCTATCCGCTTGTGATCAGAATCTGCGACATTTAGGAGCCCATCTGCTGACCTGCCTGGAAGACCATATCCGCCATCTTGGTGTCAGACACATTTACACCTGGACTTCCGGGCCACCAAACCCTGTTTTTTTACCAGTGTCACGGATATCAGATATTTACCGTCTTTGATCATTACTATTTAATCGATAACTATTCTCAGTTCAAGATACCGGAAAAATCTTTAGCCACGGACAGATGTCTTTATCCGACACGGAAAAAGTGCTCAGTCCTCGTGTTTTAAATTGGACTGAGCACTTTCTGTTTCCAGATTGAAGTGTTTTCCTTATTCCAGAGAGATCCGGAAAACAACCGGCCGGTCGCTTTCAATTCCCGTCGTACGGATTATAAGTTCTTCCTCCTTCCGTTCCCATTCCAGAGTGCTATTTTCAAACCCAAGCACCTCTACCTTCCGGAGCACTCCGTGGAATTCCGGAGCATGAGACGCATCGCGGTCACCCAATGCCGGAAAATGGTAGATGCCGTCTTCTGCACTTCTCATCGCCATGGCATACAGACAGCCTCCATTCATTGTATACCGTACATCCTCGGAAGTGAAATTTTTCTTGATACTGTCCGCAAACTGACCTTCCACGATCTTTGTGGGTCCTTCTCCGTACTTTCTCCAGACCTTGCTTCCGTAAATAGCTTCCCCGTTAACCTTCAGCCATTCTCCGATTTCTTCCAGAACCTTTGTCTCCTCGTCCGAGAACGTTCCGTCTGCCTTCGGCCCCACATTCAGCAGAAGGTTTCCGTTCTTGCTGACAATATCCACAAAATCCTGAAGGATCTCGGCTGCCGGCCGATACTCGTTGGTCGGCGTATAGCACCAGGAATTCGTTGCAATTGCCTCATCGGTCTGCCAGTGGAACGGTTTGACATCTGCAAACTGTCCTCTTTCAATATCCACAACTGCCGTTCCGAACATAAAGGCATCATGTTTGTAGCATATGACAACTTCTTCGCCCCACTCCATAGCGCGATTGTAATAGTAAGCCGCAATTTTTCTCAGATAAGGACGTGCAGATTCATGTTGAATCCACCAGTCAAAATACAGAATCTTCGGCTGGTACCGGTCAATGATCTCACAGGTGCGCAGCATCCAGTCCTCCAGATATTCCTGAGTCGGCGCAGGGGTACTGAACAGATCCTGATGATCCGGTTCCGGCATGGCAGGCCAGTAGAAATCTCCCCTCTGCATCGGTTCTTTGATGTCGCTGTCAAATTCCTTACCATGACCCATGAAAAACCAGTGTTCAATTCTATGAGAAGATGCACAGTTGTAAAGTCCGTGCTTTTTGGCTTCCTCCGAGAGTTCTCCGAGAACATCTCTTTTGGGTCCCATCTCGAAGGCATTCCAGTGGGAAATCTCACTCCGGTACATCTGAAAGCCGTCATGATGTTCTGCAACCGGAACCACATACCGTGCCCCTGCCTTCCGAAACAGTTCGATCCATTGTTCCGGGTCAAACTTTTCCGCACGGAACATCGGGATAAAATCCTTATATCCGAATTCTTTGTGAGGTCCGTATGTCTTTACATGGTGCTCAAATTCCCGAGTCCCCTGAATATACATATTCCTGGAATACCACTCATTTGCAAAAGCCGGAACACTGTACACACCCCAGTGGATGAAGATTCCGAATTTTGCGTCCCGAAACCACCGCGGCTGTTCGTACTGCTGCAGAGATTCCCATGTGTCCTGATACTTCCCTTCTGCAATTACCTGATCAATTTCCTTCAGTCTCTGAATTTCCTTTTCTGTCATAACATCCTCCTGATTTTTTCTTTTCCATCACTTCGCCGATTCTGTCAAACAGTTCTGCACATGCCATAGTATCTCTGTGCGGAACCACACGGCTCTCCGTACGCCCTTCCCGGATACATCCCATGGCTTCCCGGATTTCATACTGAAAGCCATTTACCGTCTCTGTGTCTCTGTACGCTTCCACACACTTCCCGCTGGGGTCAAAAAGAATTGCTTCCTCTGCCATATGCGGACGCGGAACCACGATCCTGCCTTCTGTTCCGCAAAGTACCAGCTGTTCCTCCAGCGGTGCCCGGAGACTTGTAGTCATCACCGCCGGAAAGTCCGGATACTCCAGCACAATATGATCCGTCTCATCCACTCCTGTTTCCGACGGATATACGGTGGCATCCGCCTGCAGATATCCATGGCCGAGAAAAAATGTCAGGAGTTCAAACGTATATACAGTCAGATCCAGCGCCGCACCCCCTCCGAGTGCAGGATTAAAATACCGGTTGGACGGTTCATACGGAGCGAGAAAACCGATCGCTGCTTCCGCCGCCGTCACTCTTCCGATCCTTCCCTGTTCCAGCCACTTTGCCGCGGTCCGTACTGCCGGAAGGAAACGGCTCCACATTGCTTCCATCACAAAAATTTTTTCTTTTTCTGAACGCGCAAAAACAACCGATGCCTGTCCGCTGTTCTGAAACATTGCTTTTTCACATAAAACCGGAATACCATAATCCAATGCCATCATGGTCAGACGGTAATGATCGTTCGAAGTCGCCGCGATATAAACCGCATCCGGCTTCTCATTTTTCAGCAACTCTTCATAGTTCCCATACCAGCGTTCAATCCCGTTTTCGCGGGCAAATGTTTCTGCCCGCGAAAGGGATTTACTTCCCACAGCTGCCACTGTACAGTCTGCAATACCGTTCACGGCATCACAGAATTTCACCGCAATATTTCCCGCACCCAGAATCCCCCATCGAAAGCTTTCTGTTCTCATTCCCTCACAACTCCTTTTTGCAGCATCACGTTCGCATAAAGTGCTGTCTCTCCTGTGGCGATGACTGCGTATGCCTTTCTTGCTTCCTCATAAAAAGCAAATCTCTCAACAGTTCCGATGGCTGCTGTTCCTCTTTCCTCATACTTTTTCACAGTTTTCCGGTACTCGTCCCAAATGGGGGTTTCTACCGGATCTCCCGGCATCACTTCCATCAGCTGAACCGGATGTTCCACATAAGTATCCAGAGGAAACAGCTTCAGAATCGCTTCCAGAACTTCCACAGTACCGTGACCGTCCATACGGATCACCTTTGCATCCTTTCCGATGCTCTCGGACGGAAAATTTCCGTCTGCGATAACCAATTGGTCACTGTGCCCCATCTCACACAGAACTTTCAGAAGTTCCGGAGATAAAATTTTCGGTATTCCTTTCAGCATATTCCATTCTCCTTCCATCCGCAGATTGTTCCATCTTCATCCCAAAGGTCCTTCCAGTCCGATGCACCCGGCCACAGAAAGACCTGTCCTTTGACCAGACGGCAGTTTTTGTCTGCACGGCGGATCATCTCCATTTCCTCTTCTGTCAGCGGATCCGTCACTGCACACCTGAGATTTTCCAGATACTGCGCCGGTTTCACAGAAAACGGAATCGGAATCTGTCCGTTCTGCACTGCCCATTTGATACATACAATTGCCGGATGTACCTGATGCGCCTCTGCAATCTTCACAATCTCCGGCATCTGTGTGTCAGCGACATCTTCTGCCGTCCGGTCACGTTCCGGGCGGGATGGAGAGCCAATCGGGCAGTATCCGATGGGTACCATGCCATGTTCCTGCACATACGCAAACAGCTCTGGCTGCTGGAAACCGGGATGCAGTTCCATCTCAATGGCTGCCGGACGGATCCGGCACTGCGGAAGAACCGCCTCCAGTTTCGGAATGGTCATGTTTGACATTCCGATATGACGAACAAGTCCAAGTTCTACCAGTCTTTCGCACTGTCTCCATACCTTCAGATATTCCTCTGCAGAGAACGGACGGGAATCGGGATTTCTGGAATCCCCGTCACAGCCTGGCGCATGGTAATTCGGGAACGGCCAGTGCACCAGATACAGATCCAGATAGTCAACCCCAAGATCTTCCAGGCTCTGGCGGCAGGAACGCTCCACCATACCTTCTCCGTGCATATCGTTCCATACCTTTCCTGTGATAAAAAGTTCCTCTCTTGTTACGCTTCCTTCTTCAAACAGCCGTGTAAGCGCACCGCCGATCTCTTTTTCATTCTGATAAACGCTCGCGCAGTCGATCAGCCGATAGCCGCCGCGTACTGCACCGCACACAGCTTCGGCAATTTCTGAAGCGTTGTATTTATCAGATCCGAACGTTCCGATTCCCACCGCCGGAATTTCACATCCGGTATACAGCGTATGCTTCGGCACCTGTGCGGGATTCACCGCTTCTGGAATCATGTCTTTCTTTTCCGCTTCCATGTTCTGCCACCCTTTCCCTGTTTTTCTGATATCGGCATCGGCAGACGTTTCTGTCTCCTCCACTGCCGGCTCCGTACTGACTTCAGTCTTTATCATATACAACCGCAACCTTTCCGCAGTTGCCTTTCGCCATCAGCTGATAAGCCTCACCGGCCTTTTCGATGGGAAACTCATGCGTAATCAGATCTTCCGGATGAATATTCCATCTGACCAGACGCTCCACCAGTTCTTCCATACGCCACAGACTGGTCACCCAGGAGCCGTAGATCGTCTTCTGTCCGTGAATGATATCCGGGCTTGGCATGAAGGTACAGGTTCCTCCCTCTCCAACAAAGGCGATTTTTCCCCATTCTCTTGTCGCACGGATGGCCAGCTGACGTCCCCCATCGTTGGCACTTGCATCAATCGCACGCTCTACGCCTTTTCCTCCTGTCACCTTCAGGATCTGCTCCAGTGTATCCTCGCCCGGGCGGAATACTTCATCCACCAGTCCGAGTTTCTTTGCAAGCTCAATTCTGTAATCATTCATCTCCACACCGATCAGATGATTTGCTCCCATTGCTTTCGCCAGCATCAGAGCAGCAAGACCTACCGGTCCGAGACCCGTAACCAGAACTGCATCATTTCCGGAAATACCGATTTTTTCAATCGCTTCGTAGACAGTACCAAAACCACAGGCTACCTGTGCTCCATCTTTGTATGTCAGCTCATCGGGAAGTGCGATCAGATCCTTCTCCTCTGCCAGAATATACGGAGCCATTCCTCCGTTTCTCTGCCATCCGTAGGCTCTGCGGAAACGGCTTTTACAGGAGATATAATAGCCTCTGCGGCAATCGTTGCAGACGCCGCATCCGGAAATATGATAAACGATGACACGGTCGCCTTTTTTGAATCTTCTCAGTCCTTCTCCTTCTTCCACGATGACTCCGCAGG
This sequence comes from Candidatus Blautia stercoravium, assembly GCA_019114495.1. Taxonomy (GTDB): domain Bacteria; phylum Bacillota; class Clostridia; order Lachnospirales; family Lachnospiraceae; genus Blautia; species Blautia stercoravium. The sequence goes on along the minus strand of DXFK01000187.1, from coordinate 22,046 downwards.
GCTCATGGCCAGCTACCATACCCGGAATATAACCTTCCGCACCTTTTCCTGTATGCTCTCTGTAAATACAGCGGATATCGCTGCCGCAGATGGTTGTTGCCTTTGTCTGGATCAATACCTCTCCATGTCCCGGTTTCGGGATCTCAAACTCCTTCATCTCCACGGTGCTGTTGCCCGGAAGCGTTGCACCCACCATTGTTTTGGGAAGCATTCTGACTGCCATTTTATGATTCCTCCTCTTTCTCTGACTCTCTCTCGAATCATTCTTTCATATACTTTTATTATAGCAGTCTTTCCGTGCAGAATAAGAGAAGACAGCGACAAAAGCAAAGTATTGATGTCGGATTATCGAAAGTCCGGATGGGGTTGTCGGATAGATCCGGTTTTAACCCATGATACTAAAAAAGGAGACCTCCGTCTGAGGGATCGTGTCTGACAATTCAGTATCCCTTTCTCTTTCAAGGGCCGTTGTGACTGGTTATGTCACAACGGCCCTTGTTTAAGTCTATCTATTTCCCGATAACCCTACACGGAATACAGCTTTTCTTTTTCAGTTCTGTCTCCCAGAAAAAGATATCCACAGCATCCGCCTGCTGTTCCCGAATTTTCCACCGGCAGTCCCTCACCTGAAAACGGAAAAGGATTCCTGCGTTTTTTCTCTTCCTTCCGTTTTACAGATTTTCCGCGCCGATTTTCCGTGTCCCGGCAAAGATACGGCACAGACTGATATAGAAACAGATCATCGCCGCCGGGAGAATCATAAAGCCCATCCGGTATCCGACAGCGCCTGCAATCACACCGAATACCGAATTAAACAGGATATCCGCAATCGTTCCGATGCTGATGATGGTACCCGTCCTGGTAGCTGCCACTGCCGCCGGATACATCTGCTGAATCAGCAGTACCATGGTAGGATACAGCACAGACAATGCAAGTCCGGAAAGACTGAGCAAAATGACGCCTGTCTGCCCGGCAATAACACCCACACAGAACAGTACAGTGCCCGCCGCACCAAAAATGCGAAGACTTTTTTTCGTTCCCATTTTCTGTACAAATCCCGCAAATACCAGTCTTCCCACGGTCATCCCGCCCCAGAACACCGACAGGTACAGGGAAGCTTTCTCACTGGTAAACCCGAATGCCTGGATGCAGTAAGTCAGCATCCAGTTCATAATTCCATGCTCGGCAATAAAATAGCAGCCGAACATCAGACAGAAAAGGACAAAGACGCTTTTTTTCTGTTCTGCTGCATCCGTACGGAATTCTTCCGGTTTCTGTACTCCCGCGCCTCCGTTCATGGGAATCAGAAAAAGCAGAAGAATCGTTGCCACACCAATCACAGCCAGAACCAGACAGGTTGCGCGGAACCCTTCATAACTGAACACATACCTTCCCAGCAGAAACTGGCTTCCGCTGGTTCCAATTCCCTGAATAAAGAAGAACACATTAACCATCAGCCCTGCGCTTCCCGCAAAAAGAACCGGCGTCATAATATTTACAGATGTGTTCAGCAGAGTGGATGCCCCCAGTGCGAAAAACATGGAAATCATAATACACACATAATTCTCCGTCACAACATTCAGCACCATAGCCAGAAACCACAGGGCTGTGACACTGATCATGACCCTTTTCCTTCCGAATGTGTCCAGCAGCTTCCCGCCTATACTCAGAAACAGAAGATTTCCTATGTAGCTGATTGTCACCATCATCGAAAGCTGCGCATCTGTCAGCACAAATTTTTCCTGAAATACCGGCGCAAATATGCCTCTTAAGGAGTCGCTTGACCCCAATGCAAACATCAGAACCGCAAAACACACAAACGCCAGAATTTTTTTTCTGTTCATACCCTTCTCTCCTTCTGTAGCAATACAATTACACATTCCTGGCCAAAGGAACATGTTATTTCGAAATTGTACCACATTTCCTGGTTCTTTTCACTAATATTTTTGTTTTGACGCAAAGATTGCTTCTCCTTGCGTTTTCTCTTTACGTTTTATTGGAACTATATCCGAACACAAGAGTCACCAGAGGATGCATCGTAAACAAGACAGCGACAAAACCCAAGTATGAATGTCGGATTATCGAAAGTCGAAATCTTTTGGTTGAAGAAACACATAAGACCCTTTATAATGAACAGACAGAAACAAAAGAAAGGCTGACTCATGAAACAGACACAGATTACTCCAGGAAAATTCTACGACAAAATTGATCTTGCCTTTTCCATCGGCAATGTACGGTGCCACGCGCTGAAATTCTCCTTTGAACCGCTGCACCGCTCTTTCCCAAGCCACAGCCACAGCAGCAACAGCTGGGAAATCCACTATATTTCCGCCGGAAAAGGTACCGTCACACTGAACCATGTGCCGTATCAGGTGAATCCTTCCACACTTTTTATCACCGGTCCTCATGTGGAACATTCACAGCTTTCGGATCCGGAAGATCCGATGGTAGAATACTGTGTCTACCTGAAATTTGATTCCAGAAACCGCCCTCTGATCCAGGAACAGAATCCCGAATTCCTGAATCGCTTTTTCCTGACAGAAGAGTTTTTCGGACAGGACAGGCAGAATCTGAGACCTTTGATGGAAGCACTGTTTTATGAACTGGAAAACAAGCAAATCGGCTGCCGCACTGTACTGGAAGCTCTTCTCTGCCAGCTGCTTGTTTTCACTGTCCGAAATCTGGAGATGCCAAAAAACCAGGAATCTTCTCCGGAATCCTCACTGGCAGACCGTAATTATCTGATTATTGAAGAGTGTTTTCTGTATGAATACCGGGATCTTACACTGGAGCAGCTTTCTTCCCGTCTGGGACTGAGCCAGAGACAGACGGAACGGCTTCTCCAGAAGCATTACGGAAAGACATTTCTTCAGAAAAAATTTGAAGCAAAAATGGCCGCCGCCCGCCTGCTGCTGAAAAATCCGTCCAACACGATTACCGATATTTCAATACAGCTAGGCTATTCTTCCGTGGAACATTTTTCAGCGGCTTTCCGCCAGTATTACGGCATGTCCGCAAGAGAATGGAGAAAGCAGAGCGGAAGCTGAAATGGTTTTGCTCTGCCAGCTGTTCCTCAGCAACATTTTCATTCTCCTCAGACAGTTTTCCTGATGGCCGTCCTTTACACGATCACTTTTCTCATTTTTCCGTCCACGCCAAACTCCAGCGGCGCGGTGCAGATCTCCCTGTGCCATCCCTTTCCGTCCGGGTACTGTTCCAGCGGTGTACCGAACCGGTGATAGGCAATCACATATTCCTCCCGTCCCGGCACTTTACAGATACTGTGATGTCCGGTTCCAAGTACACCTTTCCTTTCGTCCTTCTCCAGAATCACTTTTTCAAAAGAAACCGGTCCGTAAAGACTGTCCGAAGTCCCATAGTTCACATGATAATTTTCGCTTCCCGTATCATCACAAGACCAGGTAAAGTGGTAAAGCCCGTTCCGTTTCAGTACGGTGACTGCTTCCCGGAAATCATAGAGTCCCTCCAGATTTTTCATGGTTTCCGGAAGAATGTGTACCATATCCTCCGTCAGTTTCACAACCGCAGCTTCTCCGTTTCCAAACAGCAGATAATACTGTCCGTCCTCCTGATACACTGACGGATCGATCACCTGTGACATTTTAATTCCAAGTTTGCGTACCATTTCCATTGTAATCATCGGTTCCGGCATTGCAGTAAACGGTCCTTCGGGACGATCCGCAACTGCCGCTCCGATACAGGAAATTCCGTCTTCCCTCTTTCCGCAGAAATAGAAGTAATATTTTCCGTCCTTCTGTGCCACACACGGTGCCCAGGCGCTTCCGACAGCCCACGGTACCTGTCCCTGTTCAAAATCCAGCACCTGAGCCGTACAGGTAAATTTCTTTCCGTCGTCCGATGAAAATACGGAAAACCGGGTTCCGGACCAGTCCTTAAAACCGTCCGTCGTCGGATACAGATACCACTTCCCGTTGACGGAAATGAGATCGGGATCCGCGTAAAGCCCGTTCAGTACCGGATAGTCTCTGTCAAAGTACCGCTCCAGTCGTTCATACTCTCCGTCTTCCAGAACCAGCACTCCTCCGTGACGTTTCTTTGTGATTCCCAGATCATAGGAACCTTCCTGCGCAATTTCCATCACACCACTGCCAAGATCCTTCGTAAAAACCGGAAGATACCCTTTGCCTTCTGCAAACTGATCCACAATCAGACACCAGGTTTTTCCGTCCGGAAGGAGATAACACTCAGGTCCTTCCACTCCCAGCAGACCGGACAGCGTTTCCGATGCAATCTGCCGGAACGTCCCTGTCAGAGATTCACTCTCCTCCAGAATAATACATTTGTTCGTCTCGTCCTTGGTAAACCGGTAGTACCGTCCCTGTTCCTCCACAATCGTACTGTCAATCACATGCTGTTCCCGCTCCATGTAGACAAACGGCTCGGAAAACTGCCGGAAATCTTTCGTCCAGGACGCATAAATTCTCTGTTTTGCTTCCGCATCCGAAAGAGTTTTTACCATGGAAGCCCAGAATACCAGAAACTCTTCTTTCTCTCTGTCATAGACGGCTTCCGGAGCCCAGACACATCCTGCCGCCCGAACTCCGATGGTACAGGACCGTTCCTCACTCCAGTGCACCAGATCTTCCGACTCCCATACGATCAGATCCCGGCTTCCTTCATACTGTGCCTTCTCCCAGCCGCAGCCGGATTCAATTCTCAAATCGGTGGCAATCAGATAAAATTTTTTTCTTCGCGGATCCCGCACAAGAAAGGGATCGCGTACTCCACACATTCCAATCCCGGAATACAGAACCGGTTTTCCGCCGTTCAGATCTTTCCAGTGCAGTCCGTCACGGCTCACGGAAAAATAAACCTGCTCTCCGTCCTTTTGCTCTCCGGTAAAATGTACAAACAAATATCCAGACATATTTTCTCCTCCACTCCTGTGTCATTTTATCTCCATATTATATCTTGTATCCTTTGTCCGTCAATGTATCATACAAGATACCTGCCATGATATCATATCCCCGGGCATTCGGATGGAGCCCCTCATAAGTAATGCCGTCCCGAACGGTCTTCCCGTTTTCCTGTACCATTGCGGAATGATAATCCACATACAGGAAATCAAATTCGCGGCACATTTCTTTCAGCTGACTGTTCAGCCTCACAATATATTCTTCCCTATCCCGCTCATGATTGGTAAAATCCATGTTGGTGGGCAGAACCGAACAGACTGCCATCCGGATCTCATGTTCCTTCGCCTTCTGCATCATAAAACGATAATTCTCAAGAGCACGTTCCAGCACTTCCTCAATGCTTTTTCCTTCTGTTCTGCTCCACGGATCATACTCCAGATCCCAGGCGTCATTGACACCGATCATACATACGCACAGTTTCGGTTTCAGCTGGATCACATCTGCCTCAAACCTCCTGGCTGCATACACGGTATTGTCTCCTCCTATTCCACGGTTGATGATAAGCTGCCCCTGTCTGTGAAAATATGCGTTCAGTTCCCAGAAATGCGTAATGGAATCCCCGAAAAACAAATAATCGATCGGCGTCTTTTTATTCAGAAGAACCTCATTTTTAATATCAAATTCACCTCTGCGGCTGTCCGCAGACACCTGGAGACCGAAAAGTCCCGGCTTCAGTTGTTCCATCTTCCTTTTCCTCCTTAAATTCCCATGTTCCGGATCCTGTTTCTTTCAGTATCCGCTTCCCGTCGCTGCCTTCTCCCTCAAAATACGGTTCTTTCAGAACCGCTCGAACGCCCACCGGAAGTTCTGCCTTCAATGTTATCACCCTTTTTCCCTTCTTCTTTTCTACCTGACAGGAAAGAAAAATTTCTCCGTAAGGGCACCGGATTTTCCCTTCCATCCGGCTGATTTTCTTCGGAAAAAACGGCTGAATCAGAATTCTGGAATATCCGGGTTCCAGAGGTCGGATTCCCAACAGATAATTCATGATCCATTCTTTCACATGTCCCATCATCGCATGGTTTCTGCTGCGTGCCATTCCATACCAGAGTTCGTCATAATTCCAATACTCCGGAAGAGTGGTCATCCCCGCATCCACAAACGCACGGTACCCCGGCCTGGTCGGATTCATGACCATACGCCAGACCACATCACTTCTTCCGTTTTCTCCCAGTGTACGGAACACCTGCTTTAGTCCCACTTCTCCGGAAGTAAGATGAAACCCATTCCGTTCCACCGCCCGAACCAGATGGCGGACCGCCTTGTTTTTGTCCGCTTCCGGAATCAGGTCACTGAACCACGCACAACCATATCCTGCCTGACTGTCGGAGCCACAGATGCTTTCCTCTTTGTTCCAGCATTCCGGGTCTTCCAGAAATGAATTGCGAATCCGGTCTGCCCAAACCCGGAATTCTTTCCGGTCGCTGTCGTATCCGAGAATATCTGCGATTTTTTCCGCAATCCGGAACATACGCGCGGCCGAAGCCGTTGCCACAAGAACCTCCGGTGTGTGTTCCCCGTTTTCTCCCCATTCTCCCATCTGGGCGTACTCACGAAGAACACCGCCCTTCAGATACGGTTTGAGATACTCAAGATAACGTTTCATAACCGGATAACTTTTTTCCAGAACATCTGTCTCTCCGTAACACTGATAATACTCCCATGGCGTAAAAATACATGCTCCATTCCAGTTTGGATCCCGGTGAAGTCCTACGATTCTCTGATATTCCGGGACAATAGCCGGAACATAGCCATCCGGCTCCTGTTCTTCTGCTCCTCTTTCCTGCTCCCTTATCTGTGAATCACAGATATCATGAATAATCTTCCGCATCCATGCCCGGATTTCATATGTATCCGCAAGCGACCGGAACATCAGGTGACTTGTCTCAATCCAGCCAAGTTTTTCAATCTGTGGGCAATCCGTAAACGCACTGAACATGTTGCTCTCCATGGAACGCTCCACCATATCATTCACTGCGTTCAGCACAGGATCTGAAGAATGAAATCCACCTGACTTTTCATTGTCCGTACATATTCTCCAGTAACGGAAGTTTTCCTTTTCCGGTTTTCCCGGAAATCCCTCCACTTCCAGATACTGAAAGCCATGATAACAGAAAAACGGATGCCAGGATTCCTCTCCGGTTCCTGCGATCCTGTAAGAATCCCGGATACAACAGTGATACCTTTCATTCCAGCTCTGCGTACAGGAAGACTGATCCACTCCTTCTCCGTCTTCTCTCAGGAGCTCTGCCGGATACATACGGATCCAGTTTCCTCTTTGCTCCTCTTTTGTATGATGCAGGAGAATTTCCGGAAATCCTGCTCCGTTTTTTCCGAAATCCACCAGCCATCTCCCGTTTTTCAGCGGACGGATTGTCTCCGGTTCCAGATATTCCCTCACTCTTACCGACGGAAATTCCCGCGCCGTCAGCCTGCCGCCGGGAGCCTCAGAAACAACCGCAGGCATCCAACAGGGTTCATACTCTGCCGGATCATAATCTTCTCCTCCGTACCAGTTCTGAAACACACAGGGACTTTTGCTCCACTGCCAGGTTTCATCCGTCCCCATCCATCTGCAGACATCGTCTTTTCCCATCAGTTCTATCTGGGCAATCACCTTTTTCTCTCCGCAGATCCGCAAATCGGCCACCAATCCGTCATTCTTCTGATAACGGTGTTCCGGAAGTTCGGTACCATCCGGCAGGGCCATGACCGGATTCTGAAGAAAACCGGTATATTGACCATTCCCCAGCCAGATTTCCACCGTATTTTCTCCTGCGCGCAGGAACGGCAGAAGATCATAGGTCACATAGTAAACCGTTTTCCCTGCATGGCTTTCTCCCGGATCAAAAAAAGAATCCGAAACTTCCTGTCCATTTACCAACAGCCGGAACAGTCCCAGACCACACAGATAGATTCTGGCTTTTTCCAGAAACTCCTGACTTTCCAGAAAAAACATTTTCCGGAACACAGGAGCATTGGCCTTCTCCTCCCGGCTGACATTTCCCTGCCCGATCCATCGGGCTGTCCAGTCTTTCTCCTCCAGAAGTCCCATCTCCCAGCAGGCCGGATCACTCCAATGCGAAACTCTGTTGTCCCGATCCCATACCCGGACTTTCCAGAAGACCCGCTGACGGGACTGCAGGGGCTTTCCCTGATAGAGGATTCCAAAATTTCTGCTGCCTTCTGTTTTTCCTGAATCCCACAGATCCGCCGTCTGCTCATCCAGCAGCTCCTTTTCCGTGGCAGCCAGAATCTGATATGCCCTCTGGAACTGACCCGGTTCCTCAGCAGACAGCTGATAGCTGAGCAGCGGCTGCCTTGTCCCGATTCCCACCGGATCCTTAAGATGCTGTACTTTCAGTTCTTTTACTTCCATTTTTCTGTCCTTTCATTTCTTAATGTTCTGGTGCATAAAATCCGCTTTTCTTCCTTCCAGACAAGATTATATCTGTTTCCGTTCCAAAATACATCCCGGCAACCTGACAGAAATTTTCGGAATTTTGTGGTAATATTGATGAACCAAAATGGACAGAAACACCTCACAGCACACAATGTTTCGGTATACTGAAGTTGTAACATTCTGTTCAGATAAAATAGAATAATATAATAAAAGAACAAGCTGATTATCTTATCTTTTTATTTTTCATACAGAAATTTTTCCGGCAGTGTAACATGAAAATCTGCGGCCAGACTCCTGAAATTTTCGGGAGTGATCGTCTGCAGTTTCTCCGGTCTCATAGACAGCATTTTAACCAGGATCTCCGCGGATTTTTCTACTGTATGCATCAAACCAAAGGTCAGGTCAAAATCCTCTCCGGAACAGAACATGCCGTGATGAGCCCAGACTGCTACATCATATTGCCGCATCAGCCTGCTGGTAGCCACTGCGATTTCCCGTCCTCCCGGAACCATCCAGGAAACCACACCAATCCCTGATGGGAACACCACCGGACACTCCGTTGCCATTTCCCAAAGCTCTCTTGTGAATACCTCGTCCTTCAGAGGCAGCACAAAAGTCAGGGCAATGATATTTGTGGTATGTGCGTGATAAATGACTCTGTGTTTCCCACCGGATATCTCTTTTTTCACCTCATGGTTCATGAGATGGCTGGGAAGCTCACTGGTCGGCCTTCCTCCATTTTCCAAGCCCCACAGGATCCGATAGTTCTCTCCTGTCTCATCAATTTCTATAATACAAATGCTGTCTTTTGGGTCCAGAATGACATTGCGGAAATATTTGCCGCTTCCTGTCACAAGAAAAAATTCTTTTGCAAGTCCCGGAACCTTTGTGCCGATTTCCTGCCATTCTCCTGTATACACAAGTTCTTCTTTTACTGACTCCATTTCATCCGTCTTGATCCGATAGGAAAGATTTCCTCCATTTCTTTCATGCCAGCCCTGTTCCCATCCATCGTTACACATGCGGATAAATCCCTGTACAAATTTTGCCTCCAACACCTTCATCGCACTCTCTCCTTTCTACCGGTCTCTTTTCAGCAGCACTTCCTGTTCGTACTCTACAATCTCATCAAACCAGGTTCCATCAACAGGCACCTTGCATTCTTCACAATAGTGATTCCAGATATCACCAAAGGGAAGGGTCTTTATCTCTTCCTGCCTTACCATAAGTTCAGTCATACAGTTCTCATCCTGCAGCCTTTTCAGTTCCTCATTGGGAGTTAGAAGTGCAGACAGCAATGCTTTCTGAAAATTCCGATATCCCACTGCCCATGCGGAAATCCGGTTGATACTGGCATCAAAATAATCCAGTGCCAGCTTTACTCTGCCGTCCAGTCCTCCACATCTCACGATCTCTTTTGCGATTTCCCTTGTCTCATCGTCAAACAAAACCACATGGTCTGAATCCCACCGGACAGGTCGCGTAACATGAAGAGCTATTTCCGGGAAAAAGGTCAAAAGAGCTGGTATCTTATCCGATACCATCTCTGTAGGATGGTAATGACCATTATCCATGAGGGGAATACATTTTTCCCGGTTCATGGCAGCATAACTTAAGGCAAATTCCGCACTTCCTGTGGTATATGCCTCTACTCCAATCCCAAACACTTTGGATTCCACGCATGGCTTAACCATTTGGAAATCATACGCTTCAGAAAGGATCTGATCAATGGAATCTTTGTAACGCATTCTGGGACCCATACGGTCTGCAGGGATATCCTTAAAGCCATCACCGGTCCAGATATTCATTACACAGGGATAACCCGTTTCCTCTGCAAAATACTGAGAAATCCGGATACAAGCTTTTCCATGTTCGATCCAAAATCTCCTAGTTTCCTCATCCGGACTGGACAAGGTCAATCCGTCTTTTACTTTCTCATGGGAAAAGAAAGTGGGATTAAAATCCAGTCCCATTTTTCTTTCCTTTGCAAACGCAACCCATTTTTGAAAATGTCTGGGTTCCAGCTTATCCCTATCTGCAAATTCTCCCTCCTGAAAAATGGCATAGCATGCATGCACATTGATTTTTTTCTTTCCCGGCATCAGAGAAAGTGCTTTGTCCAGATCCTGAAAAAGTTCTTCCGGATTTCTGGCTTTCCCTGGATAATTTCCTGTTGTCTGGATTCCTCCTGTCAGCGGTCCTTCCTGATCAAAACCTTTTACATCGTCCCCCTGCCAGCAGTGCAGGGATACCGGAACTTCTTTCAGTTTCTTTATTGCTGCGTCAGTATCTATACCCCATCCTGCATATATTTTTTTTGCTGATTCATATCTTTCCTTTGATCTCATATTACCTTGCTCCTTTCTTTCGGATAAAATCTTTTCAGAGGAAAAGACATTCCAATGGTTTCCCTGGCCTCCTGTATATCTTTTAATGTCCCGTCCTCCAGCATCTGTGCCAGAATATTTCCCAAGGCAGTGGCTTCCGCTGGTCCTGCGATTACTGTCTTTTTGGTATACTCTGCAGTCAGCTGATTCAGATAATCTGCGTTTGCTCCACCTCCGATCACATAAAGAGTCTCAAAGGATTCCCCGGTCAGTTCCTGGATCTCTTCTGCAGTCTTTCCATAACATAGGGCCAGACTCTGATAAACCACAGCTGCAAGTTCTCCCAGACTCTCTGGGACCTGCTGTCCTGTACCGCGGCAGTAATCTTTTACTTCTTGTGCCATATTTTCCGGCGACAGAAACCTTGAGTCATTGACATCCACTCTGGACGGAAATTCCTTATGTGCTTCTGCCATAGCACAGATCTGACCGAAGGAATACTGGTCCTGATACTCATGACGGATACACTGGATCATCCAAAGCCCCATGATATTTTTCAGAAAACGGTAACGATATCCGTAACCACCCTCATTCGTAAAGTTCAATTTCCTGCAGCTTTCCCCGCACAGAACTTCCTTTCGTTCACATCCCATAAGAGACCAGGTTCCGGAACTGATGTACATAGCCCTTCCCTCCTGGCAGGGGATAGCCAGTACGGCCGAGCCGGTATCATGTGTCGCCGGCAGCACAACACGGCAGCAAAATCCCACTCTTTCTGCAATCTCCTTCTTCAGCTTTCCCAATGAGGTCCCAGGTTTTTTGAGACTGCGGAATATTTTCTGCGGATATCCCAGCCTTTGGATCAACTCAAAATCCCAGTCTTTTACAGCAGGGTCCACCAGCTGTGTCGTGGTGGCATTGGTGTATTCATTAGACAGTTCTCCTGTCAGAAGATAATGAAAATAATCCGGGATCATCAGAAACGCCTCCGCCCTCTGAAGCAGCTCCGGCTGCTTCTCCTTCAAAGCCATCAGCTGATAGATCGTATTAAAGCTCTGCTTTTGGATTCCGGTCCTCTCATACAGCTCCTCTTCCCCGATTTTCTCATATACAAGGGCATCCATATGTTCCGTGCGGCTGTCCCTGTATGCTGCCGCATCTCCCAAACGGTTCCCGTCACTGTCCAAAAGGACAAAGTCTACTCCCCAGGTATCGATCCCCATACTCTCCGGCTGAAATCCCTTTTTCCTGCAAGCGGCCATTCCGTTCAGGATTTCTTCAAACAGTTCTTCCACATCCCAGCACAAAGGTGCGCTCTTGCTTTCACGCTTCATTCCATTGGAGAAACGATATATCTCCTGCAGTCTGATTTTTCCATCCTGTAAAAAACCAACCATATGTCTTCCGCTGGATGCCCCGATATCCACGGCAAGAAAGCATTTCATATTCTCAACTCCTCTCCTGTTATTACCTCCATCCTATCATGCAGAATTCTTACTTTTTAGGTCCCTTTCGATAAATAATCAGGACGTTATTTGCAGATTTGTGATATACTGATAAAAAATATCATAAGGGGATATATCATGGATCAGGAACTTCTTCAAAAACTTTCTGTTATCACAGAGGAAGAAAAAAGAATACTGAACGGCAAACAGATTGTAGAAAAAAGCCTCTATACTGCCCAAAGTCAATTCATTATAGACAGCAAAAAGCTTTTAAAAAAAGGAAATCTTATTGAAGTGCGCCCTCACACTCGGTTCATCCATTTTCCCAGACACCGACATAACTATGTGGAGGTCGTCTATATGTGCAAAGGGGAAACCAATCATATCATCAACAGTTCAAAAAAATTGACCTTAAAAACCGGGGATTTACTTTTTATGAATCAAAATGCTTTTCATGAGATTCTGCCTTCTTCAGAACAGGACATTGCTGTAAATTTCATCATTCAACCTGAATTTTTTCAATATGCCATGAGATTTATGGAAGGTCAGAATATCCTGTTTGAATTTCTGGTATCTACACTTTCTTCTTCCAGCAGAGGAAGCGATTATTTATACTTTAAAACTAAAAATATCATACCTATACAGAATTTATTGGAAAATATGATCTGGTCCATCATGAACAATCATACTGTTTCGGATACCATAAATCAGACCACCATGGGCCTCTTATTTCTCAACTTACTGGAATACACAGATGTACTCTATCAGAATACAACGGAAACTTATGAACAAAAGCTTATTTTCTCCTCCCTGCGGTATATCAAAAACCATTATAAAGAGGGAACTTTAGAAGAATTATCAGAAATGCTTCATTTACCAACCTATACCCTCAGCCGGCTTCTCAAAAAATATACTGGTTGTAATTTTAAAGAACTGCTCATCCGCCAGAAACTGGAACAAGCTGCTTATTTCCTTTCCAAAACCTCTCTGTCTACGGAATCTATACTACACTCCATAGGCTACGAAAACAGCAGTTTTTTTCATAAGAAATTTAAAGAATTCTACGGCCAGACACCCAAAGAATTCCGTAAAAAACAGGCTGACACCTCTCAACGTGAGAGTGACAGCCCATCAAACACTATGTGAATTTCTCTCCAATCTTTCTCCTCATCTGCATCCTGAAAAAAAGACCGGGAGTATTTTCCTCTCGGTCTTTTTTTTACATTTACTGATGCTTTTCAATGTGTCTGGCAACTTTCACATCTTCTTTTTTAATGTGATTAATGAGCCAGCCTGCCATACTGGTGTTCAGCTTTCCCACCAAAGTCACGCTGGGTCCTTCCCGGTACAGCTCATCCGCCAGTTTTCTTATGATATCCTTATAGGCTTCATGATATTTTTTGTGGTTTGCACGATCCGGATATCCGTATTTCTTTTGTAATTGTTCTTCTTCATCAAAGTGCTTCTTCGTGTAGTCCTTCAAGAACTCCATTGTAGCGCTGATTTCACTTCTGCCCTTTCCGGCAGCACATGCCTCCAGCAAATCATTAATTCTTCCAATAAGCTCTTTGTGCTGGCTGTCAATCATTGCATTTCCCGTTTCCAAACTTTCATCCCATTCATACCGTTTTGCGGTCATATAAGATGCAGCCGGAGCCGCTGCATGCGATGTCGGATCTGGCGTTGTATATGGACGAGCTGCCGTTGAAGCAGATATGCTGTCTTTTCTGAGGTTAAAGATAGAAACCAGATTTTTCAAAGTCTGGGACTGCGCAGACAACTCCTCGCTGGCCGCCGCACTCTCTTCTGCTGTAGCAGAGTTTGTCTGTACAATACCGGAAATCTGATCCACACCCTGACGTACCTGATAAATTGCCTCTGCCTGCTGAGCCGCAGAAGAAGAAATATCATCCACATAGGCAACAACTGCCTGAGCGCTCTCCACAGTTGCCATAAGGGCCTCTGCCGTTCTATTGGCAATATTGGTACCATTGTTTACTGCTTCTATGGTTCCTTCAATCAGTCCGGTGGTATTCTTTGCCGCTTCAGCACTCTTAGAAGCCAGATTACGAACCTCATCTGCAACTACTGCAAAACCCCTTCCGGCTTCTCCTGCCCTTGCAGCTTCTACTGCTGCATTCAATGCCAAAATATTTGTCTGGAAAGCAATATCTTCAATCGTTTTAATAATTTTCCCAATATCTTCTGACTTATGGCTGATTTCTGCCATAGCCTGAATCATATTCTGCATCTGTTCATTAGAAACCGTCAGTTCCTCCTGAGCACAGTATACTTTTTCACTTGCATCTTTGGCATTATCAGCAGTTTTCTGAATATTATCTGAAATTTCCGTAATAGTTGCTGCCAGTTCTTGCACAGAACTTGCCTGCTGTGCAGATGCCTCTGAAAGATTCTGTGCCCCTGAGGATACCTGGTCGGAGCCCTCTGCTACCTGGTCGGAAATCTGCTGAATCTGTGACAAAGTGCTGCTCAAATTATGATTCATCTGTCTTATAGAAGTCAAAATAGGAACTAAATCACCTTTATAAGCATCCTCATTTCCCTTTAAATCAAAATTGCCCCTTGCCATTTCACCCATAAGATAGGTCAGGTCTTGTACTACATCTTCTAAAGTCACACAAGTCCTCTGTACACTGTTTACCAACATTCCAAGTTCATCTTCAGATTTATAGTCAAGCACCTGGGACATATTCCCGTTTGCAATTCCCTCCATAGCATCTACCACCAGGTTTACAGGCTCAACAATAGCCTTTGTTACTTTCATGCAAAGAAACATTCCCAGTGCTATTGCTCCGGCAGACATACAAAGAAGAAAAATCAGCGTCTGATTCGTTGTTTCCACACTTGCCTGCACTGTTTCCGTACGAGTTTTATCTGTTTCCTCATTCAATGGCTTCACTAAATCCACAACCTTATTCAGTGCGGGTGTACACTCCTCTAAAATAATTTTTCTTGCGCCTTCTTTATCGTTTACTTCTAAATGCTCAATGACTCTGTTTCCAATGTCAAACCATGCCTCCATGGCTTTCTCGTAATTCTCCAGAGCATCCTGATCTAAGACCTTCATACTTTCAAGCGTATTGAAATTTTGCTTAATGGCGGCAATGCTGTCCTCGACTTTCTTTTTCTGCTCTGCGTAATCCCTGTCATTCTCATCCAGCACCATATCTCTTAAATATCTTGCCGCTACATTCGTGGAAATTCTGCTGTCCTTAATCAAATCATCTGCTTTCACAGAGCCTTCCATAAAACTTTCCAGATTTTCATTAGAGTTTTTTAACTGTGTCATAGAAAAGAAAGCAATAATGACAGTCAAAATCAACACAATTCCAAACCCTATAAGCAGTTTTTTTCTGACTTTCAAGTTGTTAAACATCTTTACCCCTCATCTTCTTTAGTATTTACTATAGTTATCATATGCTGAAGAAACACTATGAGAATCTTCCGGTAAAGCATTTATCTCTGCACCAGCTGTTCCATAAGAGAGAACTCCGTTTTGTCCGTCCTCTCTCAAACGGAACTGGCCTACCAAGCCTTTCAAAATCTGAGACTGACTGGAGAGCTCTTCACTTGCAGCCGCACTTTCTTCAGCTGTTGCAGAATTCGTCTGCACCACACTGGAAATCTGGTCAACACCTTGGGTAACTTCTGCAACAGACTCTGCCTGCTGTTCTGCCGCATCACTGATTCTTTCAACCGTGTCTACAGCTTTCTCTGCACTCTCCACAGTTGCATAGATTGCAGAAGCTGTCTGTTTTGCAATTCTTGTTCCATCCTCTACAGCAGAAATAGAACCTTCTATCAGAAGCGTTGTATTTTTTGCTGCTTCTGCACTCTTAGAAGCAAGATTGCGAACCTCG
Organism: Candidatus Blautia stercoravium; assembly: GCA_019114495.1. Taxonomy (GTDB): domain Bacteria; phylum Bacillota; class Clostridia; order Lachnospirales; family Lachnospiraceae; genus Blautia; species Blautia stercoravium. The sequence goes on along the minus strand of DXFK01000187.1, from coordinate 6,032 downwards.
TCTGCAACTACTGCAAAGCCTTTTCCGGCTTCTCCGGCTCTTGCTGCCTCTACAGCCGCATTCAGAGCCAGAATATTGGTCTGGAAAGCAATATCTTCAATGGTTTTAATAATCTTTCCGATTTCGCTGGATTTGGAACTGATTTCCTCCATTGCCTGCATCATCTCTTCCATGCTCTGGCTCGAGCGTGAAAGTTCTCTTCCTGCATCCTCTACCTGACCCTTTGCTTCTTTCGCATTATCTGCTGTATCTCTTACCTGATCAGAAATTTCGTTAATGGTTGCAGCCAACTCTTCTACAGAGCTTGCCTGCTCTGTCGCCCCCTGTGACAGTCCCTGTGCCCCTGAAGAAACCTGCTCCGCACCGCTTGCCACCTGGTCTGCTGCATCATTAATCTTAGATAAAGTACTGCTTAAATTTATGTTCATTCTTCTGATAGAAAGGAGAATAGGTTTGAAATCTCCCACATACAGATTTTCCGCTTTTGACTTAATATTAAAGTTTCCGTTTGCCATTTCATCCATCAGATATGTAAGATCTGAAACCACACCGTGAAGTCCCTTACAGGTGATTCTGCAGCTTTCAGACAAAGTTCCCAACTCATCTTCTGATACATAATCAATACTCTGATTCACATAACCCTGTGACATTTTCTTGTATGCATCGTCTAACTGTTCGATTGGTATTGTAATACCCTTTATCAGATACCTGATAATCAAAACAGAAACTATAAAGAGAACTGCAAAGACACCTAAGAGCATCCACACCACCTGGGTCCCTGTTTTATTTGCCTGGGTATCTGCATTCTCAGCATACTGGTAGTGTTGCTGATACAGCTGTTCTGCCGCATCTGCACACTCTTCAATAATAGGAGCGTATTCACCTATCAGCTTTTCTCTTGCTCCATCCCAATCATTCTTTTTCATAAGGTCCATAACCTCTGTACGGGCTGCGCCTGCTTCGTCACTGATACGGTTTATATCCTCAAGAGAGTTGGACTGGTCTCCTGCAGACTTCTGAATAAGCTCCAGACTTTTGCCTGCATCTTCCGAGATACTCTCCAGTTCATCCTCATACTTATCCAGATTTTGCTCCACCATTGCATTGTATAAAGTTGCTTCAATCTCATACACATCTCTTGAAAAATTCATAGCTTCCGTAGCCCCTACAAACGGGCCTGTGTACATATTGTGAGAAAGTCTTTCCACTTTTTTCAGTGCTGAAATAGACAAGGCCATCAGAATTACCGAAGCCATAATTGTAACTCCAAAACCTAAAATCAGCTTTTTACCTATTTTCATGTTTTTCATGTTTCGGTGTCCTTTCCTTTGCTTATTTTGTTTATAATCTTAATCTTCATCTGAGAAATGCAGCCTTTTATAAGAAGATATTTCTTCTTTATAAAATCTTCCATACTCTTTCTGAAGACTCGGATTCCTCGGATTCCCCAGCAAATCCATATCAAACAGGGGAATTTTCTTAGAATCGGGAAGAATTGTACCATATAATCCTTAGAAGGAAATATCCACTCTTTTTGTTTCTTATCCCATTCTTCCTCTCTGTTTCTCTGATAAAAGTCAACACTGGTCTTTTCATAAGGGATAATGGCTGAATCCAATATGCGGTTTTCCATCCCTTTTGAAAAAATATATTCTTCCAGCAAAAAAGCTTGTGCTGTATCAAAATCCCCGCCCTGTCCAAACCACAGATCTGCAAGAATTGCTATTTGCCTTATAAATTCTGTCAGACCTGCCTTATCCAGAACATCGGTAACTGGCTTTAACTTTTCCTGTAGTTTTTCTGTTTTTTGAAACTGATGATAATCTAAAATATCTCTGATTTTCAGATTTCCCATCATATATGCGTCTGCCAGCTCTCCCATACGGTACAAATATTGTATGGAGGCGTCCGGTTTCAAAAAATATTGTTTCTTCTGTACATAAAAATACTTTTTTGTACTCTCTGTCAAATATTTATACAATACCTTATTTCCCAGGGGAATTTGTTCATGGAAAATAATCCGGATTCCCGGTACTCTTTTATAAACATTCCCGCGAAGATCTCTGTTTTTCTCCAATTCATAATCCATTGCAGTCATCACTCTATGAATTTTACCTAAATCCTTTTTGGATACCAGAATCTCCAACGCAAAAGTGTAGCCTAACTCCCACTGGGCATACAGCTTTCTGCTTTCTGTGCCTCTTAACAGCAGCCCGCGGATTTTATACTTATTCATCTGCCATGCTATTACTTCCATGGCATCTCTATACGCTTCACCTATCACAAGCTCCTTGTGATATTTCGCATAAAAGTTCTCCGCCTCCCTATCCGAAACTTCCTTTTCAAGCCCAAGAAGCCCGTAATACACCGGACTTATTACTTGATGAAATTCTGTAATCTTCAGCATTTCCCGCCAATAAATCTGCCTGCGGGGAATGGATATTTTCTTTTTATTTATTACAGATGACAGCAGGATAACTAAATATCTGTTTTCATAACTAATGCCTCTTCCCCCCCTTTTTTGCTGACAGCCTAATTCAATATATTTATCGGATATTTTCGACAAAAATTAACGATTTTTTAATAATTTCTCATTTCTTTCCCGCAAGACTCTGCGCTCTTCAAAGATGTCCACTGCCTTTTGATTATAAATTGCATTTTTTTCATCCGCTACGACCGTTCCTGCCACAAGTGTAATCACTCTTTTACGCATAACCGTTACCAATTCTCTTGCATGACTGGATATAATCAATGTCTTGCCCTGCCGATGAATCTCCGTCAGCAACAGCATCATATCCCATGCAGAATCCGGGTCCAAGTTAGCTGTGGGCTCATCTGCAATCAATATATCCGGTTCTGTAGCCATGGCTCTTGCCAGCAGCATCCTCGCCTGTTCTCCCCCCGAAAGCTCCTCCGGGAAAGCATAGGCTTTTCCTGCAAGCCCCACAAGCCCCAAAACCCTGGCAATATTCTGACTTGTCCTTCTTCCGTTTTTTCTGCTGCCCGAATGGCCAGCAAAATATTGTCATATACCGTCATATGTTTTAACATACCGACCTCTTGAGACATTATCCCAAGATGCCGCCTATAGAATGGAACCTCTTTCTTTTTCATGGTTTCCAAACGAGTATCAAACACGGAAACAGAACCGCTGGTTACCTCCAGCTGCTTTGTAATCAAATTCAGCAGGGTACTTTTCCCTGCACCGCTCTTCCCTATGATAAATACAAATTCCCCCTTTTCGACCTCGAAAGAAACATCGTCCAGGGCGATATGTCCATCAAACGACTTTGTTACATGTTCAAAAATAATTTCCGCCATTTTCTGACCTCTCTTATCCTGAAAAACTCTATTCCTTCTACAAATATACTGGCTTTGACAATTTGCGTCAATCATGAATTTTACAAAATATCTGCCGCATCAAACACCATGTCTAAAACGTAATCTTTTAGACATGTGAGTAATGCGGCATTCCTTTAATCCTTATAAAAAGAATCTTTCCCTGCAATCCTGCGGTTGAGCACTCTGTCAATCCTGCGGATACGCTCCAGCGTATTTCTCATTTGTCTGCTTATGTCACTGATTTTTACTGCCTCAGCTTCCGCCCTTCCGTCCGTAGCCTCTCCTTTGAGCAGTCTTTCCGTATCTGCTCTTAAATCGCTATCCATGGCATACAGTAACTCCTCCACAGCTCGTTTTGCCTGAGAAACCTCTTCCATTTCCTTCTGACGCATATCCAGAATCATCTGTGATGACTTTTTGTCACTGCGGTTCAGCGCTTCTTCAAGTTCATGTGTCAGCCTCTCAATCTCTGACATCCCTTTATATTCCCTGTAAACCTGCTTTAATACCTCTGTCAGCATTTCCTGAACGTTATCCATAGTTTTCTCCTTATACCCCACTGCTCTTATCTGCCTGCCGAAAAGCATCCCGAAGCTCCATGACCAACGGCTTCAGTTCCTCTATAACCGCTTTATTACGGCTTGCCTGCAGACGGCTTATCTCGTATAAAAAGAAATCATACATTCTCTGAAGCTCTCTGCTGATACTGTACTCTACATTCAGTGTATCTTTTAAATACTGCACGATTTCTCCTGCCCTTTTGGCAGAAGCTTCAAATGCCTCGTAATCCTTCTTTTCCAAAGACAGCTCTGCTCTTGTCAGGCGTTTGATAAGCTCATCATATAGCAAAAGCAGCATCTCACCTTTGGTCATAGTATTTACGGACTGCATTTTATACTGTTGATATCCATTCTGATACATCATTTTATCCCTTCTTTACTTAGCTGCCTATTTGTGACAGCCAGCTGCTCTGACTGTTCATCTGGGAAATCACGGTTTCCAGGCTGGTGAACTGTTTAATATAACGATCCTGCTCCATTTTCAATGTATCCTGCAGCCTTTCGATTCTGTCATCAATATCCTCTATCTGCTTATAAATTTCATTTTGCGTAATACTTGCCGGCGCTTTCGTGGAACCGGCTCTTTCAATTAAAATTCCCTTAGGCTCTCCTAAAGTTTTTGCATACTTGTCAAAGGCCTGCTTCATATTTACAGCAAAACCATTTACTCCTGTGGTGTTTCCGTTCTCATCTACGGTTTTCTCCTTGGTAAACATCTCCTTTACACCTTCCGGGTCTGTCTTTAAAGCAGAACGAAATGCACTTTCATCAAAGGATAGTTTACCGTTATCCGAAGCCGTACTAGACGTCGTAAGACCAATCTTCTTCATCGCTGCCTGGTCTGATGTGGAAATTACAAAGCGAAGACTGTTGCTCAATCCCTTCAAATCATTGTCATTAAAGAGCAGTCCCTCCTTTGCTTTCTCCTCCCATGACTCAATCTCACTCTCGCTCATTTCCTTTTTCTGAGCTGCCGTAAGAGGCTCGTAATCTCTGTCCGGCTTTGTACTTGTTTCCTTATTCACCAATTCGATAATTTCGTTATATTCTTCTACCATCTTTTTGACAGCGTCTACGATTTTATCCTCATCCACCTTAGCGTCAAAGGTAACCGGCTCCGAGTTTGTATCAAAAACTTTGTCTCCATTTGAGTCTGTTGTGTATCCAAACTCACCGTTTACGGAGATTGTCATTCCATCAACTGTAAAGCTGTTTGTTCCCCTTACCAGGTCTACAGTTTCATCTGAACCTGCATATTTTACTTTTATAATAGCATCCTGCCCTTCAACTTTATGGCTGTCGTCTGTTCCCAAAGCACCGGTTCCAAATATGCTTGCAAAATCACCTCCCACAGTGATTTTTCCGCTTGCTCCGTCCGCTTTTGCAGTAAAGACAAATTTATCGGAAGAATTCTGGTACGTCACTTGTACACCTGCGTCTGAGTTGTTAATCTTCTGCATTAACGTACGGACTGTATCGCTTTCTTCTACCTGAATATCTGTACCGTTAATAGTAATTGTTGCCGGAAATGTTACTTTTGTACCATCAGCTTTTTTTAAGTTCAGACCTGACTCCAAAATCTTTGCATCCATATTGACTCTGTTGGACTCTCCGTAATTCATTTTCAGAGTGCCGTTTTCTCCTAAAAGTCCCACGCTGCCAGAAGATACGGAAAGTATGGAGGTCGTGTCACTGCCTCCGCCTGGCAGCGTAGTTTGAAATCCCAAACTATATTTGCCATTGTTCTCCGTAGATGCCACTGTAATCCTTCCAGTTCCAAAAGACTCATCTAACTGCTTTTGGAGAGACTGCTTAATTGTATCCATAATTTTTCCGGCATCATTTCCGACGTCCTCTAATTCCTTCTTTGACGGCATTTTAATCGTCTTGGACTCACCATTATAGGTAAAGGTTAATTCTTTATCCGCAATACGGTCTAAGAAAGATGTTTTTGTAAAAATATCATCCTCTGTAATATCTCTGCTGGAAGAAATTCCACTTTGCGTAATGTCCATTTCCGTAAAGTCACTGTCGGGTTTCTCCTTAAATCCCAGATAAGAAAGAGCGGTTCCACCGGTAAGTTTAAAAATGTTTCCACCGGTTTCCTGATTTTTAAAAGTAATTTTATTT
>DXFK01000186.1 GCA_019114495.1 Candidatus Blautia stercoravium | reverse complement strand
TCTTCCGCGAAAACCGTACCAATAAAAGAAGAAGCAAATCCAGGGATTACAAGATGAAAAAAAGTGCGGATTTTCTGTAATAAAAACTTAAAAAATCCGAAGTTTATACTTGCAAAAACCAAGTTTCTATGATATTATATACAGGAAGTTTAAAAAATATTTCGAAAATGTTACAGAATTTTGACGGAGTGTAAAAAATTAATTTTGGAGAGGTACATAGAAGTATGAAAAAAAGATTATTATGTCTGTCACTGATTTTTGCTATGACAGCGGCACAGGTAATGCCTGTATCAGCTGCAAGAAAAGACGATTTACAGGCCGAGAAGTCTGCAACACAGAGTAAATTATCTGCAGCTGAGTCAAAAGCCAGCAGTCTGGAAACACAGAAAAAACAGTTAATGGGACAGATTAACTCAACTCAGCAGGAATTAGTAAGTGTTATTTCACAGATTGAAATTCTTGATGAGGATATTAAAGATAAAGAAGCAGACATTGAAAAGACAAAAGAAGACCTTGCAAAGGCAGAAGCTGACCGTGACGAACAGTACGAAGCTATGAAGCTGAGAATTCAGTACATGTACGAAAACGGCGGAAATGATACCTGGGCACAGATTTTATTAGAGTCCGATAGTATTGCATCTATGTTGGCGAAAGCAGAAAATACGGAAAAGATGTATGCTTACGATAGAGATGAATTACAGAAAATGAAAGAAGTTGTTCAGCAGGTTACAGATTTGGAAACTAAGCTGGAGGGTGAAAAAGCGGAATTAGAGACTGCTAAGAATGAGCAGGAAGGTATGAAAGCAACTCTTCAGACGAAGGTGGACAATTTAAAAGCAAGCGCACAGGATTATGAAACACAGATTGCCAACGCAAAAGCTCAGGCTCAGCAGTACAAAGATCTGATTGAACAGCAGAATGCAGAACTGAAGAAAATTCAGGAAGAAGAAGCTGCAGCAGCAAAAGCAGCACAGGAAGCAGCTAAGAAGAAAGCGCAGCAGAATACAACTACTAATAATAGCGGCAATGCTGTAACTGGCGGTTCTACAAGCAACAGTGGTACTAGCAGTAACAACAATAGTTCTTCTGACAACAGTAGCAATAATAACAGCAACAGCGGCAATACTGATGAGGATAACAGCAGCAATAGCAACAGTGGTACAAGCACAAATACAACAGTGGGTTCAGATTCCGGAAGCAGCAACAGCGGAAGCGCACAGGAAGATAATTCTTCTTCTGCACCGTCCTATGATAGCGGCACAGGCGCAGCAGTTGTAGCTTACGCTGAACAGTTTATCGGTAATCCGTATGTATACGGCGGAAACAGTCTGACAAACGGTATTGACTGTTCTGGATTTACACAGCAGGTATTTGCGCACTTTGGATATAGCCTTCCACGTACAAGTGATGCACAGGCAAGTGCTGGTGTAGGAATTGATTATTCAGAATCCCGTGCAGGTGATATCATTGTATATCCTGGACATGTAGCAATTCTTACAGGAGACGGCGGAATTGTACATGCGTCCAATAGTGCACCGTATCCACAGGGTGGTATTAAATACACATCCAACGCACTGTATCGTTCTTACATTGCAGTTAGACGTATTGTGCAGTAAGCAGGAATAGAAGTAAAGAATACATAAAAATAGAGAGCAGTTCTTTTGTTGAATTAAACACAGGAATTGCTCTTTTTTTTGAAAGAAAGAGGTAAAATATGGGATTTTCTTTAGATGTCAGTGTACCGGTGTTCACAGTGTTTCTGCAGGGGCTTATCAGTTTTTTCTCTCCCTGTATCCTTCCCTTGATTCCCCTGTATATCGGCTATTTGTCAGGTGGAACAGGAACCATGGGCGAAGACGGGAAAATGCATTATAAAAAGAGCAAGGTGATGCTGCACACCTGTTGTTTTGTAATCGGCGTCAGTTTTGCCTTTTTTCTTTTGGGGCTGGGCTTTTCTGCCATGGGAGAATTTTTTAAGAGCAATCAGGCTTTGTTTGCCAGAATCGGCGGGATTCTGGTTGTGTTTCTGGGGCTGTATCAGTTGGGGGTATTCGGGAGCAGCAAGATTCTGGGAAATGAGCGCAGGCTGCCCCTGAAGCTGAACGTATTGGCCATGTCCCCCATAACAGCGCTGCTTATGGGATTTACCTTCAGCTTTGCCTGGACGCCCTGTGTGGGACCGGCGCTTACCAGTGTTTTGCTTATGGCAGCTTCTGCCAGTACACATGGCATGGGATTTCTGCTTATTGGTGTATACACAGTAGGATTTATACTTCCGTTTCTGGCTGTGGGACTTTTCACCACTACAGTTTTGGAATTTTTTAAAAGTCACGGGAAAGCCGTGCGTTATACCGTGAAAGCAGGCGGTGTTTTGATGGTGCTCATGGGAGTCTTGATGTTTACCGGAAAGATGAATTCCGTTACCGGATATTTGTCTGGAGTTCCGGCAGATACGGTTCAGGAAAAAGAGGATAGTAAGACAGAAGAGGACGCTGTAGAAGAGAAAGGCGGAGAAAAAGATACAGCGGATGAAAAAACAGAGACAGAGGAAGAGAATACATCTGCAGGTACAGAAGAAGCTGTTACACCGGCTGTAGATTTTACGTTGAAAGACCAGTATGGTAATACCCATACCCTTTCGGAATATAAAGGGAAAACCGTGTTTTTGAATTTCTGGGCAACCTGGTGTCCTCCCTGTAAAGCGGAAATGCCGGATATTCAGAAAATTTATGAGGAATATCAGGAAAAAGGAGACGATAGCCTGGTGATTCTTGGAATTGCAGCACCCAACTGGGGACAGGAGCAGTCCCAGGAGGGCATAACAGCCTTTTTGGAAGAAAAGGGATACACTTACCCGGTAGTTATGGATACAACGGGAGAAATGTTTATGGCTTATGGAATCAGTTCTTTCCCTACGACTTTTATGATTGATAAGGAGGGAAACGTGTTCGGATATGCCAGCGGACAGTTAAGCGAAGATATGATGCGAAGCATTATCCGGCAGACCGTGGAAGGGAAAAGAGAATAGGGAAGTTTTGCAAAAAAATTTCCATTGTTATGGTTTGATTATTTTTCTGTGTGAGAATCCTTTCTGTAAATAGGAAATAAAGCTATTTACAGAAAGGATTTTATATTATGGAGGATTAGATTCTGGAAACTGCTTTTTTATAAGTAAAAAACGGCCACAGGAAAATTTTCCAATGACCGGTTAAAAAAAATAAAAAAGCGCGAGACGGGACTCGAACCCGCGGCCTCGACCTTGGCAAGGTCGCGCTCCACCAACTGAGCCACTCGCGCATAAGCGGGTGATGGGAATCGAACCCACATATCCAGCTTGGAAGGCTGGTGTTCTACCACTGAACTACACCCGCAGGTTATTTTGTTTTTGTCTTGCTCGCTTAAGACTTGTTTATCATACACCAGGAAGAAACAAATGTCAACACTTTTTTGAAAAAAATTTTGAATTTTTCAAAATGTGCATATAATACATATAATTAAAAAAACAGACGGCATTTTGGAAGGAAGACTGCCGCCTGCTTTCTGTATACAATTTTTTATTTTGCAGGATCTAGCACAAATTACGGCTGCTTTACAAATCGCTCATAGATGTAGCGGTTAGCCGCTTCCTCCTGGCTGTCATCCAGAGGAGACAGTTCTGCAGTTCCGTATTTCCGTTTCAGTGCATTGGAAAGCAGGTAATCACACAGATGGGGATTCTTTGGCAGAAGGGGGCCGTGGAGATAAGTTCCCACTACATTTTTGTAAAGAACACCTTCACAGCCGTCTTCTCCGTTATTCCCGTGTCCGTAGAGCACTTTTCCCAGAGGTTTGTTGTCCCCGATATAGGTTCGTCCTCCGTGATTTTCAAATCCTACAATGGGAAGGGCGAAATCCGGATTTTCCAGAACAATGTTGTCAATGAGTCTTGGGCTACCTTGTTCAGTGTACAAATCCACAAGGGAAAGTCCTTCAATGGTGCCCTCTTCGGTTTTGTAATAATGCCCCAGAAGCTGGTAGCCGCCGCAGACAGCCAGAACACTGCCACCGTCTTCGACATAGGATTTAAAGTTTTCCTGAATACTCCGCAGCTTACTGCACACAATCATCTGCTCCCGGTCAGAACCGCCGCCCAGCAGCACAATGTCCAGGGAAGAGAAATCCACAGAATCCTCCAGGGCGAATTCTATGGTTTCCGCTTCAATTCCTCTCCACTCACAGCGTTTCATCATGCACTGAATATTTCCACGGTCTCCGTACAGATTCAGAAGGTCAGGATATAAATGTCCAATGGTAAGTTTCATGATTTTCTGCCCTCCATTTTCTTCAGAATATTGTGTGTGGTATAAAGTCCCGTATAGTTTACGAGAACGTATAAATTTTTCACGCCGTTTTCGATTTTGGCGGAAATGGCTTTTTCAATGTCCGGTTCCCCCTGGCAGGGAATGTCCACATATTTCAGACGAAGCTGCATGTCCCGAAAACGGATACCGCAGACCGTGATAGAAGCCGCAAGGGTATCTTTTAACCGGTCAAAGTCCACGTCCCAGAGCCAGGAAACGTCTGTGCCGTCCTGACTGTTGTCATTAATGAGAATAATAATATCCTTTGGCGTTTCGTCTGTCATCACTGCGGAAATGTTCTGGTTAAAGCCAGCTGGATTTTTGGCCAGATTCAGCATGACCTTGGTTCCTTTAATCTGGAACAGTTCGTTTCTGCCGAACTGCGGGGTGTAGTCCCCCAGAATCTTATTAAAATTGTCCAGAGGAATGCCTGCCACAGAAGCAGCACCATATACTGCCAGAATGTTGTAGACATTATAAAAGCCCCGGTAATTGGTTTTTATATGAAAATCCTTTACATCAAAGGCAATGCCATTGGAAAGAGAAATGTTTTCTCCGTCGAAATCCGGTGTGGGGCGTTTAAAGCCGCATTTGGGACAGTAGTAATCGCCTAGCTGGCTGTAGTGATAAAAGCTGTACTGCATTTTCTCTCCGCAGCATTTGCAGAACTGTCCTTCTCGGATTTCCCGGCTGTTTTCTTCTGCAAGCACCGGGCGGCTTATGCCGTAGGATACCCGGGGATTTTCGCTTTCCAGAGCCAGGTAGGAGGAGAGAGAATCGTCTGCATTGAATAAAAGCTTCATTTTGGGAGCCATTTTCATGGATTTTGACAACAGATTCATGGTAATATCAATTTCCCCGTACCGGTCCAGCTGGTCTCGAAACAGGTTGGTGAGCACCATGTAGTCCGGCTGAAAATGAGGGAATACCCGTACCGTAGAGGCTTCGTCAATTTCAATACAGGCATAATCCGCTTTTAAATGTCCCGTAATTCCTGCATTTAGGACAAAGGCAGACACTACCCCGTTTAACATGTTGGAACCTGTGCGGTTGCAGACCACCTTTTTGCCATTGGCTTCCAAAACAGAGGACAGAAGGTTGTTGGTGGTTGTCTTTCCATTGGTGCCGCAGACTACAAAGATGTCCTGTTTTACTTCTTCGGCCAGCTCTTTAAGAATAGGCGGATAAATAGCAAGAGCCGCTTTTCCGGCCAGCGTCACTCCCTGCTTTCCTGTGAGACGGCAGGCGGTTTTGATGATGTGGGCGCTCCACACCGCGAAAAGTCTTCGTATATTCATAGTAAGTTCATTCCTTTTGCTTTTCACAAAATAGATTGTGAGAATAGTATTGTAGTTTTTCATTATTCATTATACATAAACTGAAGAGAGAGTACAACTAAAATCAATGACTGCAGATGTTGGAAAAACCTGTGGCTTGAAAAATTCTGCAAAAAAGAAATGAAAAATGAGAAAAAATGGTTGAAATTTCCGGGCGCATATGATAAGATTGCTTTGTT
>DXFK01000022.1 GCA_019114495.1 Candidatus Blautia stercoravium | reverse complement strand
TCACAAGTGCTTTCTGTGTTTCTGTAAGTGCGTCATAGGCCTTGCGCGCTTCCTGAATCGTTTTCCCGCTGTTTATGGTAACTTCCCCAATAGCATTGATTTTATCTATGACCTTCTGTGCTGCCTTCTGCTCCTTCTGTGCCGCTTCCTCAAGCTCCTCATATTTTTTTTCTGCGGCTTCCAGAATGCTATAATAACTTTCTATCTGTTGCTTTTCTGTATCACTGAGTGCATCGTAAGCTATACGAGCCTTCTGAATGGCTTCTTTACTTTCCAAAGTAACGGTACCCCCGATAGCCTCGATAAGAGAAATCACATTTTGAGTTGCTTCATTAATATCATCCGGGACATCCGGATTCTCCTGTGCTTCCTTCAATCTTTCTACTGCCTTATCAATACTTTCCTGATCTTTTTCCAAATCGGAAATTGTCTGAATGGCAGACAGGTAAGAAGCCCTTACATTCGGAGATGCCAGAATTTCTTCTTTACGGTCAGAACTGTTGATCTCTGCCAGCATCCTGGTTAAGGTATCTCTGTTTGTAACCGGCATAAAGGAATCTTCCTTATTTCCCAGATCCTGTCCCAATGCAATGGCGGTAAAGCTTACCCTTACTACATCACCATCTTTTAGTATCATCTGACTCATTCCTTTATCCGTCATGTCATCGTTTACAGTATATTTCCATCCCGATCCATTGGAATAATCAAATTCTCCCAGAGAATCTTTCTTTCTCTCTTCTTTTAAACGAATCTCATTTTCTTCTGCGTACTTCTTTGTTGTTTCTGGAAAGATAGCTGTTCTAGAACCTTTTGTGTCCTTAATAGATGACAGATAAAAAGAATCTTCTATGGTTCCCGTATGCTCATATTCCAGATTGTGGTCTTCCAGATATTGGGTAATCACCTCTGCTGCTGTGCTGTTTTTCCCTAAACGAAACAGTTTTTTAAAGAAATTTGCAGTTGTCATATCCTTATAAATAGGAACCAGCTCTGGTTCCACCAGATAACCCTGTCCAATCGCAAACTTTTCTACTGCCACCGTCACATAACCTGAGGGTTCTTCTGGAGCCGGCTTTTCAGGTTCTTCCGGATCTACAGGCGAAGCCACGTCTGTCATATCGTAAATAGAATTTTCTCCCGCAGAATATCGTTCCCATGCCGCAACTGCAAGAAGCACCTGCTGGGTAGCCATTTTATCAGCAGCTATTCCGCTCTGCTGATGTTTAAAACCGCCTTCATCTACCTTATACTGTTCCATTGCCTGATAGATGGTAATGTCATCTTCTGCAAATCCATTCTCTTTATCACAGGGATCTATTCCCAGCATAAGAAGTGCAACAGCCACCTGTGCATCAGATTCTACTGTCTTGTAATCTCCCTCCTGAATTTTTTCCTTAAGATAATCCAGTGCCAGATCAGTTGCTGATTTTACATCTTCTTTATTCTCATAGGAAGCCAGTGCCTGCAGTGCCATAGCTGTCATATCCACGCTTCCTGATTTATCACTTTTGGAAAGTCCAAAGCTTCCGTCTGCACACTGATACTCCAAGATTTCTGAAACCAGCTTTTCTCTGCTCCAGGTGCTTCCTTCCGGTACCTGTTCTCCCACTGCATCCAATACAAGCAGTGTCCAGATTGCTTCATTGCTTCCCTGATCCAGACGTTCGCTCTGCAGCAGTCTTTGTATTAAATCAGTTTCTGCAAAATCTCTTGGATTTTCTCCCAAAGAGTACAAAGCCATAATCACCCGGGCAAGATCTGTAGGCTTGGCGTCCTCAGTGAGTTTTCCTTCCGGATCTGCGATTTCTGCCTTTACAGAGTCCAGATATACTTTCTTTGCTGCATCCTCATCTGTTTTGTCCATGGAAAGGCCTGCACGCTTCATGGCAATGACATTCCATTCTTCTCCATATGCCCAGGTTACTGGTTTAGATGCATAATATTTTTCTGCCGATTCTTTTAACCCTTTTACGATCTCAGAAGTATCTGATTGTTCCGGCGTTTCTGTTCCAGCGCCGGTAACTTCAATGGTAAATGTAATACTTGGATTGGTTCCTTCTTTTACAGATACAGGCGTTCCAGTCAGTGTTACCATTCCTGCTTTAATTCCCTTTATCCGGTATTTTAAATTGGAATAAGAATCATACTGTCCATTTTTATCTCTTTGTACCTCTACTTCACCTTCACCTTTTTGTTCCCAGTTGATTAGACCCTGGGACGGCTGTTTTGGTGTATATTGAATTGGAAGTTCTATTTTCTTGCCTTTTTCTACACTCAGATTCGGGGTTTCTGTTGTCAAAGCTTCCACAGGATACTGATAGCAAAAAGAAACCTTTTGTCTTTCTGCTATTGTTTCACCATAATCTCCCTGCTCAATCGTACCGGTAATAGTTGTATCACCTGCTGCGTGACCAATAAACCCATTCATGTGGGTATCCGCATAAGATGCTATTTTTTGGTTGTCATTAGACCAGGAAATATTTCCTCTATAACTTGCATTTTCCGGATCCACCGTATAAGAGTTTGCAAGTTCTGTTCCATGAATTCCTACATAATTATCTTCATCTCCCAGACTGTACACTAACTCATGCATAAGGATCTGTCTGCCCGGTGTATTCTCATCTTCGTCAGGCAAATTCAATTTTAGGCTTTTAACAGGTACGTAAGAAGATTCTACCTGAAAAGAGAATTCTTTTTGCCCATATGTAATTATGATATTTCCTTTTCCAGGTTCATCAAAACGGAATCCGCAGGAGTTTGTGCTGTCATCTACGCTGATGATTTCGGAATCCGCTGAAAGCTTATAGGCATTGCTGCTGATTTCTACAAACTCATCAGAACCGCTGAATTTCCCAAGGATCGTTAATTCCTTATGTTCACTGCCCTCTACTTTACACAAATCCCCTTTTTTAATTTCTTGTCCATCTATAACAACTTTTATGTCTTCAATATTTTCTTCTGTTGCCTTCACTGTAAAAT
>DXFK01000185.1 GCA_019114495.1 Candidatus Blautia stercoravium | reverse complement strand
TGAAAAATGTGTGGTTCATCAATATGGATGAATATCTGGATGATGACAAAAAGTGGGTGCCGGAAATTCATCCGTTAAGTTTCCGGGGTTTTATGAACCGTGAAGTATATGAAAAAATCGAAAAAGAACTTTTAATGCCGGAAGAACAGAGGATTTTCCCGGATCCGGAAAATTTGGCATACATACCGGAATTGGTTGAAAAGCTGGGGGGCGTGGATATTTGCTTTGGCGGTATCGGTATTAACGGCCATGTGGCATTCAACGAAGCAGACGCTTCTATGAGCAGGGAAGAATTTCTGGCACAGAAGACCAGAGTGTTGGAGATTACGAAGGAAACCAGAACCGCAAATGCGATTGGGGATTTTAACGGCGCACTGGAAGATATGCCTCATTATTGCGTGACCATTGGTATCTGGGAAATTGCCCATGCAAGAAAAATCAGACTGGGCTGCTTTAGAAACTGGCATAGAGCAGTGGTACGCCGTACTGCTTATGGAGAAGCAACTTCTGATTTTCCGGTGTCCCTTCTTACCGGACATCCGGACATTAATCTGAAGATTACAGAGTTCGTAGCTGCACTGGAGGGATAGAGATGAAAACCTGGATTACCGGTGGATATGTATACCGATATGAAAAACGCCGTCTGGAAAGAAAAAATCTCTGCATAGAAGATGGGATGATTACCAGAATCTGCAGTCCGTCTGAGAAAATTACAGATGGAATCATCCATGATGTCAAAGGCAATGCGGTGGTCCCCGGCTTTATTGATATTCACACTCATGGCGGCTGCGGCTTTGATGTTAATGCAGCTTCCAAAGAAAAATTCCAGAAAATCGGTCATTTTTTTGCACAACAGGGAACTACAACCTGGCTTTGCTCCATTCTGACCGATACCAAAGAACAGACTGAAAAGGTCATTGCAGAAGTGCTGAAGCATAAAGAAGACCACGAAAACTGTGCAGATTTGCTGGGTATTCATCTGGAAGGACCTTTTTTATCCGTGGAATTTAAAGGTGCCATGCCGGAAGCCCTTCTTCGGGGGGCGGATATAGAGCTTTTACGGGAATATCAGGAAAAAGCCCAGGGAAACATCCGGTATATTACGGTATCGCCGGAGGTAGAGGGAATTCCGGAAGCCATTCCTGAAATCAGAAAGCTGGGCATAACTGTTGCCATTGGCCACTCCGGAGCGGATTATGAGACATCAAAGAAATGTATTGAAAACGGTGCCGCAGCCTGTACCCACACCTGCAATGCCATGAAGCTGTTTCATCAGCATTTTCCTGCAATTATGGGGGCTGTGCTGGAAGCGGACGATGTATACTGCGAAACTATCTGTGACGGAAGACATCTGCACCCCGGCAGTGTCCGCATGATTCTGAAAGCAAAAGGATACGACAGAGTGGTAGCTGTGACGGATTCTATTATGGCAGCAGGACTTCCGGACGGAGAATACAAGCTGGGAGTAAACGATGTGATTGTGGAGGAGGGAGATGCCAAACTGCCAAATGGTGTCCGGGCCGGCAGTACGCTGACTACGGGAACGGCTCTGAAACGGCTGATAGAATTTACAGGAGAGTCTATGGAGGACGTTCTGCCGCTGCTTACCATGAATCCGGCAAGACTGATACATGCAGAGGAGCATATTGGCAGTCTGGAAGTGGGGAAAGATGCGGATATACTGATTTTAGATGAAGCTTACAATATTCTGGAAACTTTTGTTAAAGGAATGAAAATTGAAAAACAGGAGGAAACATCATGCCATTAATACCATTGAGACCATTGTTGGAAACCGTTGACAAATATCATTTTGCCCAGGGGGCTTTTAATGTAAATGCGGTGGCACAGGCAAAAGCAGCCATTGAAGTACACGAAATGTTCCGCTCCGCAGCAATTCTGCAGGGTGCGGATTTGGCGAACGGATTTATGGGAGGACGCACAGACTTTCAAAATGCTACACTGGAAGATAAAAAAGTGGGCGCAAAAAATATTGCGGCAGCAGTAAAAAAATACGCAGAAAATTCACCTGTACCGGTTGTTCTGCACCTGGACCACGGCAAAAATTTTGATTCCTGTGTGGCAGCTATTGAAGGCGGATATACCTCAGTTATGATTGACGGTTCTTCCCTTCCTTTTGAGGAAAATGTGGAATTGACCAGAGAAGTGGTGAAATATGCTCATGAAAGAGGAGTATCTGTAGAAGGAGAATTAGGTGTGCTGGCCGGCGTGGAGGACCATGTATTTTCTGCCACCTCTACTTATACCAATCCTTTAAAGGCAGTTGAATTCTTTAAAAAAACAGGCTGTGATGCCCTGGCTATTTCCTATGGAACCATGCATGGGGCTTCCAAAGGAAAAGATGTAAAGCTGAGAAAAGAAATTGCTATTGCGATTAAAGAGTGTATGATGCATGAAAATCTCTTCGGCGTCCTTGTATCTCACGGTTCATCTACGGTACCCGAATATATTGTAGAGGAAATCAATGCATTGGGTGGAACTATTCAGAATGCACATGGTATTTCCATTGAAGAACTGAAAGCTGCCATTCCCTGCGGCATTGGCAAAATTAATGTGGATACAGATATTCGTCTGGCCGTTACCAGAAATATGAAAGAATATTTTGCACAACATCCGGAAAAGAGAAACAGCCCGTCTATTGGAAGTGTTTATCAGCTGCTGGAAGAGAAAAGAGAGCAGTTTGACCCAAGAGCCTTTCTGCCGCCAATTATGGATACGGTTATGTATGGAATTATTCCGGATGAGGACAGGGCGGAATTGGTAGAAACGATTGAGAAAGGTGTAAAAGAAGCCATTGGAACATTAATTGTGGAGTTTGGTTCTTACGGAAAAGCCCCGCTGGTGGAACAGGTTTCTCTTGAGGAAATGGCAGAACGTTATAAAAAAATGTGAAAAAGAGAAATAAAAGTGCAAATTGCACAGGGGAAAATGCAGAGTTTGGGCAGCGCTAAAAAAGGCGCTGCCCAAATTTTTGTACTTTTTTGCTATTTGATGCAATATTTTACTTTGATAAAATATAAAAATACACAAAATAATCAAACGTTTGCTCAAAATAAAGTTGAAATAAAACCCTGTATAGGGGATAATGTCAATAGAAAAACAAATAAGAAACATGTTTTGGTGCGAAATGCCGAAATGAAAGAAAGCGGAGGTTTAAAATGGGGAAAAAAAACAAGGGCGGTGCTGATTTTATTAGCAAAATACCAAAAGGGATATGGCTGTTAATTTCATTTATCGTTGCCATGCTTGTATGGACGCTGTTATCTGTGACGCCGCAGACAGCAAGATGTTTTCCAAATGCAGTGAAAGTAGTGGAGTCCATAGGACTGATGCAGGGAGAAAGAGGAATTTTGCTGCAGGATATCGGAAGCAGTTTGATTTCCGTATTCTGGGGATTCCTTCTGGGATTTGTTATTTCTGTGCCGGTAGCTTTTCTCATGGCCTGGTACAGACCGGTACGGTTTATTCTGGAGCCGTGGATTCAGTTTATCAGAAATATACCGCCATTAGCATATGTGCCGTTGGTTGTTATTGGTGTTGGCGTTGGACGTACACCGCAGGTTATCGTTATCTGTCTGGCTACTTTCCTGATTATGACAGTTACAATTTTCCAGGGTGTTATCAATGTGGATGAAACATTGATTAAGGCGGCAAGAGTATTGGGAGCCAATGATGCGCAGCTGTTCGTGAAGGTTATCTTTCCGGCTACGACACCATTTATCATTACAGCAGTAAGACTTGGTATTTCTACTGCACTGACGACTCTGATCGCAGCAGAGTCCACCGGAGCCATTGCCGGTCTTGGTATGAGAATTAAATCTCTGGCCAACTCTTATGAGACAACACCTATGCTGCTTTATATCATTATTATTGGTGTAATCGGTATGATTGCAGAAAAAGTTCTTAAATTCTTTGAAAGGAAGTTAACAGGATGGCAGGAAAAAAGGGAAATATAAAGGTAAGTATTCAGGGCATCGAGAAAAAGTATAATACCCGTAAGGGAGAAGTGGTTGCTCTGAATGGTGTGAATTTTGATATTAAAGAAAATGAATTTATCTGTGTAATCGGACCGTCCGGCTGTGGAAAGTCCACCCTGTTAAATATTATTGCCGGACTTTTAGAGCCTACAGCCGGACAGATTCTGGTAGACGGCAAACCGATTCAGGGAACCGGAACAGACAGAGGTGTGGTATTCCAACAGTATGCGCTGTTTCCCTGGCTGACAGTTAAGAAGAACGTAGAGTTTGGTCTGAAGTTAAAGGGAATCTCTAAAGACGAATGTGACAGCATTGCTATGAAATATCTGAAAATGGTAGAGCTTGAAAAATTCGCAGATTCTTATCCAAAGGAATTATCCGGCGGTATGAAACAGAGGGTTGCCATCGCAAGAGCTTATGCCATGAATCCGGAAGTACTTCTCATGGACGAGCCTTTCGGCGCTTTGGACGCACAGACCAGGACACAGCTTCAGACAGAACTTTTAAAAGCATGGCAGGAAGAGAACAAAACTTGTTTCTTCGTAACACATGATATTGAGGAAGCCATCGTACTGGCTACCAGGGTAGTGATTATGAGTGCCCGTCCGGGACGGATTAAAGAAGTGGTAGACATTGATATTCCGTATCCGAGAGACCAGGAGACAAAAATGAGCGAACGTTTCAGTGAACTGAAAAACTATATCTGGGGTCAGGTATACCAGGAATATCTGGAGGTTAGAAAGTAGAACTTACAAGGGGCGACCTGTGAGAACATAAAAACTATATTTTAAGGAGGATTTTTTCATGAAGAAGAAATTATTGGCAATGGTACTGGCGGCGGCGACCGCAATGACAATGTTGGCAGGCTGCGGCGGCGGTAATGACAAGCCGGCGGGCACAGACACTAAGGAAAACAAAGAGGCGTCTGCAGATCCAGGGGAGAAAAAAGAAGAGTCCAAAGAACTGGACAAAGTAAAAGTGGCTTACATGCCGAACTACGCTTCCTTATGGGTTGTTACCACAGCAAAAGAAAAAGGATTTTTTGAAGAAGAAGGCATTGAAGTAGAACTGACAAAGTTTGATGACGGCCCTACAGAAATTGCGGCAATGGAATCCGGTTCCATGGATGTGGCTTATATCGGACCTGGCGCTCATACACTGGCGATTCAGGGAAATGTAGACATATTCTGTTTCCAGCAGTTGGGTGACGCAGACTGTGTTATGGGTCTGAAATCTCACGGTGTAAATTCTCTGAAAGACTTAAAGGGCAAAAAAGTGGCCTATGCTTCCGGTACATCTTCTGAGACAATTTTGCTTCGTGCTCTGGACTCTGTAGGGCTTACTATGAATGATATTGAACCATACAACATGGAAGTTACCAACATGCCAAGTGCTATGATTTCCGGTTCTATTGACGCCTGTGCTCCATGGTCACCGAATACAAAGGTTATCACAGATGAGTTAGGCGATGACGCACAGATTTTCGTAAGCAATGCAGACTTCTCTGATATTGCAGCAGACCCTGCAAGCTGGGTATGTATGCCGGAATACGCAGAAAAGAACAAGGATCTGCTGGTAAGATACACAAGAGCGCTGTATAAAGCCATGGACTTCGGTGCAAAAGAAGAAAACTTTGAAGAAGTTGCCGGATATGTGGCAGATGAAACAAAAACAGATGTAGAAACAGCTATGGGTCAGACAACAGATGGTGCATGGATTACTTCCGAAGAACTGTTGAAAGAAGTTGGTGACGGAACCATTGCAGGATACTATGAAATTCAGCAGAAAAACTTCCTGGATGCAGGAAAGATAAAAGAAGAAGTTCCGGTTGAAGACTATGTACTGTTTGACATTATGGAAGAGGCAGGAAAATAAGTTTCCAAAATTGTCAGGTGCAGCTGTAGGAAAAACAGAGGATTGAAAATTGGGGGAGGGGCTGCTGCATTTAGTGTATACAGGAAATTACAGAAAGCGGCAGCCCCTGTTTTTTGTCATATGGAAAACACGTTTTTCCCTGTGCCAAAGAACTTCCCGAAATACGGATAAGAAAAATTCTGTATTTCAAAGGAAACTCCAAATTTTTTTATAGAAAATGAGAAAGGAAAAGAAGCATGGCAGAGAATTTACTGATTGTACATGGAGGCGGTCCTACGGCAGTTTTAAACGCTTCTCTGTACGGGGCAATCAAAGGAGCGAAAAAATACGGAAATCTGGAACATATTTACGGAGCTGAAAATGGAACGGGAGGCGTTCTGGAAGAGCACTTTATTGAATTAGAAAACGTGCCGGAAGAAAAGCTGGAACTGCTTCTGCAGACTCCGGGAACTGCAATTGGAACTTCCAGAGACCCTATCTGGCAGGAAGACTATGAAAAGATGGCAGATATTCTGGTAAAGAGAGATATAAAATATGTGCTCTTTAATGGGGGAAACGGCACAATGGACACTTGTGGGAAACTGCATAAAACCTGTCAGGCCAGAAATCTGGATATCCGTGTTATGGGAATTCCCAAGACCACGGATAATGACATTGCAGTGACTGACCACAGTCCCGGTTTTGGAAGTGCAGCTCGCTATATTGCAGCCTGTACAGAAGAATTGTGTGCAGATGTACGTTCCCTGCCTATTCATGTAGTAGTGATGGAGGCTTCCGGAAGAAATGCAGGCTGGATTACCGCAGCCAGTGCACTGGCCGGGGAAAAGGGATATGGGCCGGATTTGATTTACCTTCCGGAGCGGCATTTTGATGAAGAACAGTTTATAAAAGATGTGAAAGAAAAGCTGAAAGAGAAAAGCGGCATTGTGATAGTGGCCAGTGAAGGGCTTACAGACAAAGAGGGAAATCCTATTGTCAAACCAGTCTTTAAAACAGAACGGGCCACATATTTCGGAGATGTGAGTTCTCATCTGGCTAACCTGGTGATTCAGAAGCTGGGGTATAAAGCCAGAGGAGAAAAACCGGGGATTCTGGGCCGGGCGTCCGTTGGTCTGCAAAGTCCGGTGGACTGCCGGGAAGCACAGCTTGCGGGAGAAAAAGCATGCCGGGCTGCCCTTGATGGCGAATCCGGGAAGATGGTGGCATTTAAACGGATTTCAGAAAATCCATATCAGATAGAAGCATTCCTGGTGGATATTGATGAGGTTATGATGTATGAGAGAACCATGCCGGAGGAATTTATCAATGAGGAGGGCAATGGTGTGACCTCAGCCTTTCTGGATTGGTGCAGGCCTCTTATCGGAGAAGAACTGCCGGATATGGTATCGTTTAACGAATTTTATGGGAAAAAGTAAAAGTGTGTTTCATTCAGGTTGAAAAGGGAAACACAGAAAGGGAAAAGAGATGAAACATATTTATCTGAATTTAAAGAGATTTGATGTGCCCGCAGAGTTGGGCGGTGTAAACCGGATTGCGGATATTAGGGAATGGGGAAGTTACATAGTAAAGGAAACACAGGAAAAGCTGAAAACTTATGCAAAAGAGAATGTGGAGTTTGCTATGTTTTTCCCTGAAATTCACCTGTTTTCTGCTATTGGGGCAAAGACAGAAGGAAGCCCGGTACAGGTAGGCTGTCAGGGAGTATTTCGAAATGACGTACAGCCGGGTGGAAACTTCGGGGCCTTTACAACCGGAAGACCGGCAGCGGCTATGAAAGCGGCAGGCTGTGAGGCAGTGATTATCGGACACTGTGAGGAACGGAACAACTTAAATGGGATTCTGGCAGAAGCCGGATGTAAAGATACCAAAGCAGTCAACTGTATTTTGAATCAGGAAATCAAATGCGCAGTGGCTCAGGGGCTGAAAGTTCTGTATTGTATAGGGGAAAAGAGTGAAGAACAGGATCAGTGGCAGGAAATTTTGGGAGAGCAGTTGGAAATGGGGCTGCAGGATGTGGATAAGTCCATGGTAACCATTGCCTATGAACCGGTTTGGTCTATTGGCCCCGGCAAAACTCCGGCAGATAAAGAATATATCACCAAGATTGCCAGATTTGTCAAAGAAAAGACAGAGGGCATGGATGTTGTATACGGAGGCGGACTGAAACAGGACAATGCATCTATGCTGGCCTCTATACCGGAAATTGACGGGGGTCTCATTGCTCTTACCAGATTTCAGGGTGAAATCGGTTACTATCCGGAAGAATATCTGGAAATCATTGCTCTTTATATGAATGCATAAAATCAGGAGGAATAAGATAATGAAATTAGAATTTGAATACGGACAGGGAACCATGGTAGCAGAACTGCCGGACAACACAGACATTTTTATTCCGGGCGAAACGGTAAAAGACCCCGATTACATACCGGAAGACAAATTAAAAGACGCTTATCTCACAAGTTTGGCTCATCCCATCGGCATGCCTACATTGACAGCATTGGCTCATAAGGGCAGCACCGTTACCTTTGTAGTTCCGGACAGAGTAAAAGGCGGGGAACAGCCCACCAGCCACAGAAAACTGAGTATCAAATATATTTTGGAAGAACTCTATGCAGCAGGTGTGGAAAAGAAAAATATTTTATTCATTATCTCAAACGGTCTGCACCCAAGAAGCAAGGAATCTGACGCAAAGGCTATTTTCGGAGAAGAATTGTTCAATGAATTCTGGCACACAGGACAGATTATCAGTCACGACAGCGAAGACCAGGAACATATGGTAAATCTTGGAACTACCAGAAGAGGGGACCCGGTTTATATGAATAAATATGTATATGAATGTGATATTCCGATTCTAATCGGTCATGTACAGGGAAATCCTTATGGGGGATATTCCGGCGGATATAAACACAGCGCAACCGGTATTACAAACTGGAAGAGTATTGCCAGCCATCACGTTCCGTCTGTTATGCACAGAAAAGATTTCACTCCTGTAAATGGCGGCAGTCTTATGAGAACGAAATTTGATGAGATTTCCATGCATATGGAAGAGAAAATGGGACATCCATTCTTCTGCTGTGACGCAGTCCTGGATACAAATTCCAGACAGATTGCTATTTATTCCGGTTATGCAAAAGAGATGATGCCGGAAAGCTGGAAACTGGCCGACAAGAGAACTTATGTGCACTGGGCAGAGAAGAAATACGATGTTCTGGTATTTGGTATGCCGCAGAAATTCCATTACGGAGATGGTATGGGAACAAACCCGATTATGATGATGCAGGCGTTAAGTGCACAGGTACTGCGTTACAAACGTGTTATGAGTGACAACTGTGTTATCATCTGTTCTTCTCTGTGCAACGGCTTTTTTCATGATGAACTGTGGCCGTATTTAAGAGAAATGTATGATGTGTTCCAGCATGATTACATGAATACACTGCCGGATGTGAACCGCTATGGCGAGTATTTCGCCACAAACGAAGAGTATATCCGGAAATACCGCTTTACCAATGCATTCCATCCATTCCATGGCTTTAGCATGATTTCCTGCGGACATATTGCAGAAATGAATACCAGCGCTATCTACATTGTAGGCGCACAGGAACCGGGTTATGCCAGGGGCATGGGACTGAAAACAAGAGCGACCTTCGAAGAAGCTCTGGAAGATGCCAAGAAGAAATTTGTAGGGGAAACTCCGAATATTCTGGCTCTGCCTCTGACCTTCAAAAAATCGGCTGTTCATCTCTGTATGAAAAATCCGGAAGAGAACTGTATGGACGCTTACGGACACTGCCATCCTTGCATGGGCTGACAAAAGGCAGAGAAAAGGATAAAACAGGATAAATAATAGAAATTGGGTTGTCTTTTATCGCTATATGGAAAATTGTAAAATTTTGCAGCGTGGTTGGGGACAGCCCACTTTTCGTTTACTTGCTGGAAGAAGCAGTTGGGGAAACAGGGAAATCCAAGGAGGAAAAAGGAATGCTGAGTTTAAAAATAGAAGACAAAAATCCGAACATCAATCAGGACTTAAAGGAATATATGGTAGAAAAAAGAAGAGTTCTGAATCAGATTCTGGAAGGGGAAACCGCTTATAAAGATTCTCTGGGCTGGTTTCATACAGCAGAATGGGCAGACACGGAAGAGATAGAGAGTATTCAGAAGCTGGCAGATGAAATCCGGGAAGCAGCAGACGTTTTTGTAATCGTGGGAGTGGGAGGCTCTAATAATGCGGCCCGTTCCGTTATCAAAGCGCTTCAGACGGACAGAAAAGTAGAAATTGTGTATGCAGGCCATACGCTGTCCCCCTATGCGTTAAATCAAATGCTGAAACGTCTGGAGGGAAAATCCGTTTATATTGACTGCATTGCTAAGAATTTTGAAACACTGGAGCCGGGTGCTTCGTTCCGTATCCTGCGGAAATTTCTGTATAAAAGGTATGGAGAAGAAGCAGGGAAAAGAATCATAGCAACCGGTACAAGGGGAAGTTCTCTGGAAAAACTCTGTGAAAAGCACGGGTACACGTTTCTGGAATTTCCGGAAAATGTAGGGGGACGTTTTTCTGCTGTGACCAGCGTAGGGCTGCTTCCCATGGCCGTGGCGGGCATTGACATGAAAAGTCTGATAAAAGGCGCTGCCGATATGGAAAAACAGCTTCACAAAGGCGGAAGTGAGGAAAATCCGGCTTATGAGTATGCCTGCCTTCGGAATATGTATTATGAAAAAGGGTATAAGCTGGAAATGCTGGCAGGCTTTGAACCTCAGCTTCGGTGGTTTTATAAGTGGTGGGTGCAGCTTTTTGGGGAAACGGAAGGCAAAGAAAACAAAGGGCTTTTTCCTGTGGCGGCAGAATTCTGTGAGGAACTGCATGCAGTAGGGCAGTATATTCAGGACGGAGCGCCGCTGATGTTTGAGACGTTTCTGGATGTACAGGAGCAGAACGCGTCCTTGTATGCCGAACAAGACCAGGTGGAGGATGGGTTTGATTATCTCAACGGGAAAGACTTCTGGGATATGAATAAGGCCTCTTTCCATGCTACGGTAAAGGCGCACAGAGAAAAACTTCCATGTATCATTCTGGAGATCGGGAAACTGGACGCTTACCACTTCGGAC
This sequence comes from Candidatus Blautia stercoravium, assembly GCA_019114495.1. Classification (GTDB taxonomy): domain Bacteria; phylum Bacillota; class Clostridia; order Lachnospirales; family Lachnospiraceae; genus Blautia; species Blautia stercoravium. The sequence goes on along the minus strand of DXFK01000185.1, from coordinate 3,501 downwards.
AGTTGTTTTACTTCTTTTTGTTCGCCTGCTATGTGTCGGCCAGGATTCTGGGAGTGAATCCCTTTGACCAGCCGGGGGTAGAGGCGTATAAGAAATGGATGTTTGAGACGTTGGGGAAATAAAGGCTATTTTTCCATTGTGGAAGCGCGGACAACCAGTTTTACTGGAAGAAGCTGAAAATGAGGTTTTGCTAATTTCCCTGTGTTTATTTTCTCCAAAAGAAGGTCAGCGGCGGTTTCTGCCTTTTGCTGCATGTTCTGGGAGATTGAGGTCAGCGCCGGAAAAGTATAGTTGCAGACAGAGGAGTTGTCATAGCCAATAACGGAAATATCATGCGGAACCTGCAGATAATTTCTGCGGCAGCCTTCTATGATACCAACAGCACATAAATCCGAGGTGGTGACAACACCGGAGAAGGATGGGCTCTTGCCGGCAAGAATTGCTCCGGCTGTAATTCCGCCCTCATAGGTAGGAGCGCAGAAAATCACAGAAGCTTCGGAAAATGGAATCCCGTAATCTTTCAGTGCCTGTCGGTAACCATAGAAACGCCTGCTTAATAAAGGGTTCTCCCTATAATCTGCCGCAAAGGCGATACGGGAGTGCCCTTTTTGAATGAGATGTTCTGTGGAAAGATAAAGCCCCTTGAAATCATCCGAGCAGACATTGATAATATCTGGATTTTGGGTATCGCTGTCAAAAACTGCCACAGGACATTCTGCATCCCGGCAGACGGTGTCAAGAAACTCTGATTTTTCGGGATAAAGAAAAACAATACCGTCTACATGCCAGTTTTTAATCAGATAAAGCAGGTCTTCTTTTTGGGTAATAGAGCGAAGCATGGTATAATAGCCATGCTTTTTTAAGGCCTGTTCCAGAGTGCCAATGATAGTTCCGGCATAGGGATTTTCCAGAAAACTGGGGGAATCGTTATTTTCCGAAACCAGTATCCCGATGATGTTGGAGGTTTTGTTAGTTAAACTTCGGGCAGAAAGGTTTGGCACATAGTGATATTCCTGTATGATTTTTTCTATTTTTTCAATGGTTTTGGCAGATACATGCCCATATCTTTTATTGATGACGTTAGACACAGTCATGGTACTAACGCCTGCTTTTTCTGCAATATCCTTTAAAGTCATAAAATGAAATCCTTTTTTGCTGTATTTTACTGTATTCATATAGAGTATACATGGGAGAATCAAAAAAAACAATCTTCTACAGAAAAGAAATTGACAGTACAGACAAGGGGTGTTATTTTAATAGTAAGTTTAACGATAAACTTAAACAAAACAAGAGATGGAAAGGGGAATGGCATGAAAGATATTTACAGGGTGCATACAGCGCCAAAAGCATTAAAAGAAAATGAAGTTTTGGGGGAACATTATCGTATTACGGTTTTAACAGAGTGTTTGCTGCGCTTGGAATATGCAGAGGATGGGGTTTTTGAGGACCGCTCTACACAGGTGGTATTTGACAGGGATTTTCCGCGGGCGGAGTACAGAGTGGAGTATACGAAAGAGGGAGTAGAAATTTATACCAGTCATCTTCATTTGATTTACAACGAAAAAGAATTTTCTGCAAACGGTTTGTCCATACAGGTAAATGGAAATCTGAATAACTATGGCAGTATCTGGCGTTATGGACAAAAAGGAGAAAATCTCAAGGGAACGGCCAGGACGTTGGATGAAGCGGACGGGGAAATTTCTCTGGAGGATGGAATTGTCTCCCGTAGTGGTTTTGCACTGTTAGATGACAGCAATTCCCAGATACTTTTGGAGAATGGATGGATAGAGCCCAGAAAAAAAGGTATCCAGGATATCTATTTTTTTGGATATGGACATGCCTATAAAGAGGCGCTTCGTGCCTTTTATAAATTGTGCCAAAGGCCGCCCATGCTGCCAAGATATGCGTTGGGGAACTGGTGGAGCCGGTATTATCGCTACACAGAAGAGAGTTACATGGAATTAATGGAACACTTTGAACTGGAAAAACTGCCGTTTACAGTAGCGGTTATTGATATGGATTGGCATTTGGTGGATATTGAAGAGCGTTATGGAAGCGGTTGGACGGGGTATACCTGGAATAAAGAACTTTTTCCAGATCCGGCCCGTTTTCTAAAAAGGCTGCATGAAAAAGGTATGCACACTACTTTAAATCTTCATCCTGCTGATGGGGTGCGCGGACATGAGGAGATGTATGTGCCTATGGCAGAAGCTATGGGAGTAAACGTGGAGGCGGAAGACCCGATAGCATGTGATTTGACAAATCCTGATTTTGTGGAAGCTTATTTCACCTGGCTTCACCATCCCAGAGAAGAGGAAGGGGTTGATTTTTGGTGGATAGACTGGCAGCAGGGAAATACTACAAAAATGGAGGGGCTGGATCCGCTATGGATGTTAAATCATTTCCATTTCCTGGACAATAAGAGAAAAGGAAAAAGACCTATGATTTTTTCTAGATACGCTGGTCCGGGCAGCCATAGGTATGCAGTAGGCTTTTCCGGAGATACGATTACCACCTGGGAATCTTTACAGTTTCAGCCATATTTTACGGCAACGGCGTCTAATATAGGCTATGGTTGGTGGAGTCATGACATTGGCGGCCATATGATGGGATACAAGGATGATGAGATGACTGCCAGATGGAGTCAGTTTGGGGTGTATTCGCCTATTATGCGTCTCCACAGCTCCAGAAGTGAATTCAATGGGAAAGAACCCTGGAGATACAAAGAAGAAACGGAAAAGGTGATGGGAGAAGCTTTGCGGGAACGCCACCGCCTGATTCCTTATTTATATACTATGAATTATAGAGCCTATAAGGAAGGGCTTCCATTGATACAGCCTATGTACTATGCATATCCAGAAAGGGAAGAGGCTTATCAAGTGCAGAATCAGTATTTCTTTGGTTCTGAACTGATTGTTTCACCGATTACCACACCGCGCAAAAAGGGAATTAATGCAGCCAAAACGAACGTATGGCTTCCAAAAGGAATTTGGTATGATTTGTATACGGGCATGGCATACAGCGGTGACCGAATGCTTGAAATGTATCGGGATATCAGAAGTATTCCGGTGTTAGCGAAAGCAGGTGCTATTCTTCCTTTGACAGAAGAAATAAAAGGGACAGAAGCGGGAAAAAATCCGGAATCTTTGTATTTGAAGGTTTTTGCAGGAGCTGAGGGAGATTTTATTTTGTATGAAGATGATAATGAAAGCTGCGATTATGAGCGAGATATTTGCGTAAAGACAGTTATAAAATACAGGGAAAAGCAGAAAGAGATTTCTCTGGAAATTCAGAAAGCAGAAGGAAAGCTTCAGTTGATACCAGAGAATCGAGATTATCGCATAGCCTTTACAGGGCTGAAATCTTCGGCGGCAGAATGTGTAAAAGTATTCATAGGAGGAATAGAAACTGCTCCTGAGGTTTGTTATGATACGTTAAAGCAGGCTGTAGAAATTAAGCTGCAAAAAGTATCTGTACTGCAGACTGTAAGAATTGTTTTCC
>DXFK01000184.1 GCA_019114495.1 Candidatus Blautia stercoravium | reverse complement strand
AGGTGATTTTTATGAAATGTTCTTTGAGGACGCCCTGACAGTTTCAAAGGAACTGGAATTGACTTTAACAGGAAAAGACTGTGGCATGGAAGAAAGGGCGCCCATGTGCGGTGTCCCTTTTCACGCCGCAGAGGTTTACATCAGCCGTCTGATTAGCAAGGGCTATAAAGTGGCTGTCTGCGAACAGGTAGAAGATCCCAAACAGGCGAAAGGTATTGTAAAAAGAGAGGTTATCCGTGTAGTGACACCGGGAACCACCTTAAATACCCAGGCGCTGGACGAAACAAAGAACAATTATATTATGTCTGTGGTATATCTTTCCAACCGCTTTGGCATTGCCATTGCCGATGTTACCACAGGTGATTTTATGGTTACGGAAGTGGAAAATATCCGCAAGCTGCTGGATGAAATCTACAAATTTTCTCCTGCTGAACTTTTATGCAACGAGGCTTTCTGCATGTGCGGCGCAGATATGGACGAACTGAGAAACCGTCTGCACATTTCCGTATCCACACTTGAAAACTGGTATTTCGATGACGAGCTGTGCACCCGTACTTTGGAGGAGCATTTTCATGTGGGAACTCTGGAAGGACTGGGGCTGAAGGATTATGCCTGCGCCGTGATTGCGGCAGGGGCGCTTTTTTCCTATTTGCTGGAAACTCAGAAAACTTCACTGGAACACATGCGGGCTATCACCCCCTACATTACCGATAAGTACATGCTCATTGACAGCTCCACCAGACGGAATCTGGAACTGACGGAAACCATGCGTGAAAAAGGCAAGCGGGGGTCTCTTCTCTGGGTCTTGGACAAGACAAAGACCGCCATGGGCGCTCGTATGCTCAGAACGTTTTTGGAACAGCCGCTGATTGATAAGGACGAAATCAATGAACGGCTGGATGCCGTCGAAGAAATCAACCGGCATGAAATGGACCGGGAAGAACTGAGGGAATACCTGAATCCCGTGTATGACATGGAACGATTAATCAGCCGTGTCAGCTACCAGTCCGCCAATCCCAGAGACATGATTTCTTTTAAAACCTCCATTGGCATGATTCCCCATATCAAAAAGCTGTTAGAGCCTTTTACTTGCGGGGAATTAAAAAAAGTTTACGAAGAAATGGATGATTTGAAGGATTTGTATGACCTTCTGGATGTTTCCATTGTGGAAGACCCGCCTCTGGCTATGAAAGAGGGCGGTATTATCAAAGAAGGATATCAGGAACAGATTGACCATTTCCGTGAGGCCAAAACAAAAGGAAAAACCTGGCTGGCGGAATTGGAAGCTTCCGAAAAAGAGAAGACCGGAATCCGCACCTTAAAAGTAAAATACAACAAGGTATTCGGCTATTATCTGGAAGTTACCAATTCCTTTAAAGATATGGTGCCGGATTATTATACCAGAAAGCAGACGCTGACTAACGCAGAACGATACATTACCCCTCGTTTGAAAGAACTGGAGGATATGATTTTAGGCGCAGAAGACAAGCTATACGCTCTGGAATACGACGAATTTGTGAAAGTCCGTAATCAGGTGGCGGCTCAGGTAGAACGGATTCAGAGAACAGCCAAGGCCATTGCCCGGCTGGATACTTATCTTTCCCTTGCCCTTGTGGCCTCCCGCAATCAGTTTGTGCGCCCGAAAATCAACACCAAAGGGGTCATTGACATCAAAAACGGACGGCATCCTGTAGTGGAAAAAATGATTTCCAATGATATGTTTATTCCCAATGACACTTATCTGGACAATGGCAAAAACCGGATTTCTGTCATTACAGGCCCCAATATGGCGGGGAAATCCACCTATATGCGGCAATCTGCCCTGATTGTACTCATGGCGCAGATTGGCTCCTTTGTCCCGGCAGATAAGGCAAATATCGGGATTGTAGACAGGATTTTCACTCGTGTGGGGGCTTCTGATGATTTAGCCAGCGGTCAGAGTACCTTTATGGTGGAAATGACGGAGGTCGCTAATATTCTCAGAAACGCCACCTCCAAGAGTCTTCTGATTCTGGACGAAATCGGCAGGGGAACCAGTACCTTTGACGGACTCTCCATTGCCTGGGCAGTGATTGAGCATATCAGCAATACAAGGCTTTTGGGAGCCAAAACCCTGTTTGCCACCCATTATCATGAACTCACCGAACTGGAAGGCAAACTGGCTGGAGTGAACAATTACTGCATTGCCGTGAAAGAACGAGGAGATGATATTGTCTTTCTCCGGAAAATTGTAAAAGGCGGAGCAGACAAAAGCTATGGTATCCAGGTAGCCAAGCTGGCCGGGGTTCCCGATACGGTCATTGACCGGGCAAAGGAGCTGGTGGAGGAATTGGTCAGCGCAGATATTACGGCTACGGTAAAAAATATTGCCTCAGAAAACAGAAAACCAAAGACGAAGCCGGCGGTACACTACGACGAAGTGGATATGGAGCAGATTTCCCTTTTCGACACCGTAAAAGACGATGACGTTCTGGAAGAATTAAAATCCATCCAGGTGGACGAACTGCGGCCCGTAGATGCTTTAAACATTTTATACCGGCTTCAGAACAAGCTGAAGAACAGATGGTGATAAAAAGTGAGAAAAATTGCGGTCTTAGACCAGAATACGATTGATAAAATTGCGGCAGGGGAAGTGGTAGAACGCCCTGCCTCTGTGGTAAAGGAACTGGTAGAAAATGCCGTGGATGCAGGAGCTACCGCCATTACTGTAGAAATAAAGGAAGGCGGGATTTCCTTTATCCGCGTGACAGACAATGGCGGAGGCATTGAAAAAGAGCAGGTGCCTCTGGCTTTTCTGCGTCATGCCACCAGCAAAATTGAAAAGGTAGAGGATTTGCTGCAGATTTCTTCTCTGGGCTTTCGCGGAGAGGCGCTGTCCAGTATTTCTGCGGTTTCCCAGATGGAAGTCATTACCAAAACTCCGGAAGCCCTGACGGGTGTGCGCTATGTCATTGAGGGTGGAAGAGAAAAGACACTGGAAGAGGTGGGTGCGCCAAACGGCACCACCATGCTGGTGCGAAACCTGTTTTTCAATACTCCGGCCAGAGGAAAATTCCTAAAAACCGCTATGACAGAGGCTGGATACGTCAGCGGTTACATGGAACAACTTGCCCTGTCCCATCAGGATATTTCCTTTAAATACATGGTAAACGGCCAGACTAAGCTGCATACCTCTGGCAATTCTAATCTGAAAGATGTGATTTACGGCATTTACGGCAGAGACATTACCAGAGAGCTGGTGCCGGTTGCCTTTGAAAGACCCGGTATTTCTATTGAGGGCTTTATCGGGAAACCCGTGATTGCCCGGGGAAACCGGAATTTTGAAAATTATTATATTAACGGCAGGTATGTAAAGAGCAAAATTTTAATGAAAGCCATTGAAGAGGCCTACAAGCCCTATATGATGCAGCATAAATATCCTTTTGTATGCCTGCACTATGACATTGAAGGAGAGGAGATTGACGTCAATGTCCATCCCACGAAAATGGAAGTGCGTTTCCAGAATCAGGGTGCCGTCTACAATGCCACTTATGATATGATTACCGCTGCTTTGTCCCACCGGGAAATGATACCGGAGGTGGAACTGGAAAAGCGAACCGAACAGAAAAAAGAAAAAACGTCCCCACCGGAGCCCTTTGAAACCGGATATAAACAGCAGACGAAGAAATGGGAGAGCAGTATAAGAGAAGCAAAAGCTCCTTACATGGAAGCCGGCTTAGAACCGGCCGCACAGAAGCTTTCCGTTTCCGCAGAAAGACCCGTCCAGAAAAACGAACCCGAAATTTCTAAAAAAGCAGATTTTCTGGCGGATTTAAAACGGGAAGTACCAAAGCCATCCATACCGGTTCCTTCCGCGCCTCAAACGGGACTTCGCCCTGCCGCAGCAGAACCGGCACTTAAAACAACCACGGTAAAAAGCCAACTACCAGACAGTGTAAGTCCCCAGCCAGAAGCACACACGCCGCCTGTAGTTGAAAAAACATTTGTTTCTCCCGAAACCCCCGTCCAGATGGAGCTTTTCGACGACCGGCTTTTGTCGAAAAAAGCACGGCTTCACCACCGGATTATCGGGCAGCTTTTTGACACTTACTGGCTGGTGGAATATGACAACAAATTTTATATCATTGACCAGCATGCAGCACATGAAAAAGTTTTATACGAGCGTTTCATGAAAGAGTTTGCCAACCGGGAAATTGTAACACAGATGGTTTCCCCGCCCCAGGTGATTTCTCTGAATCTCCAGGAAGACCTGTTTTTGAAAACCCACATGGAACTTTTCAGAAGATTCGGTTTTGAAATCTCGGAATTCGGCGGCAAAGAATACAGTATCAGCGGTGTACCTTCCAATCTTTACGGCGTTTCCGTCCAGGATTTCTTTGTGGAACTTCTGGACAGCCTGGAAAACGAAAATTCCAGGCAGCCTCTGGATATTCTCACCGGACGCATTGCAACTGCTGCATGCAAAGCTGCTGTAAAGGGAAACAACACCCTGTCTGTGCAGGAAGCAGACAAACTCATTGACGAACTTTTAGGACTGGACAATCCATATCACTGTCCTCATGGAAGACCCACCATTATTTCCATGACCAAATACGAACTGGAAAAGAAATTCAAGCGAATTGTGTAGGTGAATATTTTGAAAAAACCTTTGATCGTACTGACAGGTCCCACGGCCGTGGGAAAGACCAGGCTTTCCATTGCCCTTGCGAAAGCCGTGGACGGCGAGATTATCTCTGCGGACTCCATGCAGGTATACAAATATATGGACATTGGCTCTGCAAAGATTACAAAAGAAGAGATGGAAGGCGTCCCCCACCACCTCATTGACGTGCTGGACCCGAAAGAAGAGTTTCATGTAGTCCGTTTTCAGGAAATGGCGAAAAAGGCCATGGCAGAAATCTATGCCAAGGGGAAAATCCCTATTCTGACAGGAGGCACAGGCTTCTATATCCAAGCCGTGGTAAAGGATATTGATTTTTCTGAAAACACGGAAAAATCCACGGTGCGGGAAGAACTGGAAAAACTGGCCGAAGAAAAGGGCAGCGAATTTCTCCATGCAAGATTACAGGAAACAGACCCTCTTTCTGCCCAGAAGATTCATGCCAACAACGTAAAGCGTGTTATCCGCGCTTTGGAATACTATGAACTGACCGGAGAGCGCATCTCGGAACACAACGTCCGGGAGGCAGAAAAAGAGTCTCCCTATAACACGGCATACTTTGTATTGAACGATGTGCGGGAACGGCTTTACAAACGCATTGACAGCCGGGTAGACGAAATGTTAAAGCAAGGGCTGGTGGAAGAAGTCCGAAAGCTGGCAGACATGGGATACACCAAAGAGATGGTTTCCATGCAGGGCCTTGGTTATAAGGAAATCCTGTCTTATTTTGACCACACCTGTTCCCTGGAAAACGCGGTCTATATTTTGAAGCGAGACACCCGACACTTTGCCAAACGGCAGATTACCTGGTTTAAGCGTGAAAAAGACGTCATCTGGGTAAACAAAAATGAATTTGCATACAAGGATGAAGACATCCTGAATCATATATTGGAAAACTGTGAGAAAAGAGGAATCATACCATGCAGGAAATGAATGAAATGTACCAGAAGCTTGGGATCAGCCAGGCGGTACTGAATTTCGGAAATAAAATAGAAGCAGGTTTAAAAGATCGTTTCGCTGCCATTGATGAAAATGCAGAATACAACCAGTTAAAGGTGCTGCATGCCATGCAGAAAAATAAGGTCAGTGAAGCCTGCCTGTATTCGTCCACCGGATACGGCTACAACGATATTGGACGAGATACCTTAGAAGAGGTCTATGCCAGTACCTTCCACACCGAGGCGGCTCTGGTCCGTCCCCTTTTAGCCTGCGGTACCCATGCTCTGGCTGTGGCTCTGGCAGGAAATCTCCGTCCCGGAGACGAGCTCCTTTCTCCTGTGGGAAAACCTTACGATACTCTGGAGGAGGTTATCGGTATCCGTCCCTCCAAAGGTTCTCTGGCTGAATACGGAATAACTTACCGTCAGGTAGAACTTTTAGAAAACGGCAGTTTTGACTACAAAGGTATCCGAAATGCCATTACAGAAAAGACAAAAATGGTGGAAATTCAACGTTCTAAAGGCTATCTCACCCGCCCCACTTTTTCTGTCAGCCAGATTGGAGAACTGATTACCTTTATCAAAGGCATTAAACCGGACGTCATCTGTATGGTAGACAACTGCTACGGAGAATTTGTGGAAAAAATCGAGCCAAGTGACGTAGGAGCAGACCTAATCGTAGGCTCTCTGATTAAAAACCCCGGCGGGGGTCTTGCGCCTATCGGCGGTTACATTGCAGGGAAGAAGGAATATGTGGACAACGCAGCTTATCGCCTGACCTGCCCCGGACTTGGTAAGGAAGTGGGTGCCACCTTAGGGGTAAATCCTGCTTTCTATCAGGGCTTTTTCCTGGCCCCTACCGTAACGGCCGGGGCTTTAAAGGGCGCAATTTTTGCAGCCAACATCTACGAAAAACTGGGATTTTCGGTAACTCCAAACGGCACGGAAAGCCGCCACGATATCATTCAGGCCGTAACCTTCGGCACACCGGAGGGCGTGGTAGAATTCTGCAGGGGCATTCAGGCCGCGGCACCTGTAGACAGCTATGTAGAGCCGGAGCCATGGGCTATGCCGGGTTATGACAGCGATGTAATTATGGCTGCCGGCGCTTTTGTGCAGGGTTCTTCTATTGAACTTTCTGCAGACGGCCCCATTAAACCGCCGTACACCGTATATTTCCAGGGCGGGCTTACCTGGTACCACGCAAAACTGGGTATCCTCATGTCTCTGCAGAAGCTGGCAGATAAAAATCTGGTTACTCTTCCGGAAGAATAGGAGAAATATGGAAAAGAAACAAATCTGTGTCATAGGGGGAGGCGCCGCAGGTATGATGGCTGCCATTATGGCCGCCCGGGGAGGAGCCTCCGTCACCCTTTTAGAACACAATGAGAAAACAGGGCGAAAACTTCTGGCCACCGGAAACGGCCGCTGCAATCTGACTAACCGTTACCAGAGCAGGGAATGCTACCACAGTCAGAAACCTGAGATTGCATGGGAAATTTTACAGCAGTTTTCTCTTACAGACACCCTGCAGTTTTTCTCAGAAATCGGCATTTCCGTAAAAGAAAAAAACGGCTATTTCTATCCCGCCTCCATGCAGGCCGCCAGTGTACAAGAGCTTCTGGAAATGGAAGCCCGGTATCGAAAGGTAAAAATCAAATGCCGTGAGAACGTAAAGGAAATCCGCCCGGCAAAGACTGTCACCTGCAAGCCCTCATTTTTGGTATTTACCGAAACCTGGCAGTATGAGGCAGATGCCGTGATTCTGGCCTGCGGCTCCCGAGCTTCTCAAATAGAAGGGGCGGACGGAAGCGGCTATACCCTGGCCAAATTCCTTGGACTTTCTGTAGAAAAACCCCTGCCAGCTCTGGTTCCCCTTATGGGAAACGAAAATTATTTTTCCAAATGGGCAGGCACCCGTATTGAGGGACGAATTTCTCTTGTGGCAGATAAAAAAGTGCTGGACACCCAGGAAGGAGAACTACAACTTACAGATTACGGCATTTCCGGTATTCCGGTCTTTCAGTGCAGCGGCCTGGCTGCCAGACTGCTGGATAGGGGTATTGGGGTTACGGCTGTGCTGGATTTTCTCCCTTCCTGTAATCTGTCAGAAACAGAGCAGCTTTTAAATAACCGCAGGGAACAGTGCCCGTATAAATCTACAGCCGCCCTGCTCACAGGGCTTTTCCCAAAAAAACTGTGTGACGTGCTGATGGAAGACAAACCGGAAATTCCCGCTCTTGCAGCAAAAATAAAAGAATTTCCTATAAAAATAAAGAAAACCAAACCTTTTGAAAATGCCCAGGTCTGTGCCGGAGGAGTTTCTCTTACGGAAATTCATCCGCATACCCTGGAGTGCCGGAAAGTGCCGGGACTGTATCTGGCCGGAGAACTGCTGGACGCAGACGGTATCTGCGGCGGCTATAATCTTCAGTGGGCATGGACCACCGGTGCCCTTACAGGAAAGGAGGCAGCCAAATGCTGAATATCTGTCAGATAAAACTTCCTATTACCCATACGCAGGAAGAGCTGGAAAAGAAAATACTCTCTGTTCTGCGAATCCCCAGAGAAGAACTGCTCTCCTGGAACATTGCCAGACAATCCCTGGACGCCAGGAAAAAACCAGAGCTTTTCTTTGTCTATACTGTAGAAGTTTCCGTAAAAAAGGAAGCCAAAGTGCTGAAAAAAGTCCGTTCCAAAAACGTCAGTCTGATGAGCCCTAAGAAATTCACCTATCTTCGCGCCAAGGAGGAGACCAACGGCCGCCCCGTCATTGTAGGAAGTGGCCCTGCAGGGCTGTTCTGCGCCTACTATCTGGTGAAAGCAGGTTTAAAACCCTTGGTTTTAGAACGGGGAGAAGACGCAGATAGCCGTCTGAGGACTGTGGAAGATTTCTGGAAGACAGGCCGATTAAATCCGGAATCCAATGTGCAGTTCGGAGAAGGCGGGGCAGGAACCTTTTCCGACGGAAAGCTGAACACTCTGGTAAAGGACCCCATAGGCCGCAACCGGGAGGTCCTGAAAATTTTGGTTGAGGCCGGAGGGCCAAAGGAAATTCTCTACCAGCAGAAGCCTCATCTCGGCACCGACGCTCTGATAAATATCGTAAAAAATATCCGTCATTTCATTGAACAGGCAGGCGGCGAAATCCGCTTTTCCTCTAAAATGACAGATTTGCATATAGAAAACGGCAGAATCTCTTCTGTCACAGTAAACCATACTGAAGAGATTCCCACTGATACCCTGGTTATGGCTGTGGGACACAGCGCCAGAGATACGTTTGCCCTTTTGAAAGAAAAGGGGATACACATGGAGCCAAAGTCTTTCGCTGTAGGCCTGCGGGCAGAGCACCCGCAAAGTCTGATTAACCAGTATCAGTACGGACAGGAACAGGCAGACCAGCTTGGGGCTGCCTGTTATAAACTGACCCACAAAGGAATCAATGGAAGAGGGGTCTACAGCTTCTGTATGTGCCCCGGCGGTTATGTGGTCAACGCTTCCTCCGAAGAAGGCCGACTTGCAGTAAACGGCATGAGTTACCAGGACCGCGGCTCTAAAAATGCCAACAGCGCCCTGATTGTAACCGTAAATCCGGAAGATTTTTCAGGGGATGACGTGCTTTCCGGCATGGAATTTCAGCGGCGGTTAGAAGAGAAAGCATACGAATTGGGACAGGGCAAAATTCCGGTGCAAAAATACGGTGATTTCTGCAAAAACCAGACCTCTGACAAATTCGGAGAAGTCACCCCCTGTATGAAGGGCGACTATGCTTTTGCCAATCTCCGGGATTTGATGCCGGAATTTTTAAATGAAACCCTTATGGAAGGCATACAGGCCTTTGAACAGATTATCCCTGGATTTTCCCGTCCCGACATGGTGCTTTCCGGTATCGAAAGCAGAACCTCCTCCCCGGTGCGTATCTGCAGAGATGAACATTTTCACAGTTCCGTTTCCGGCCTTTATCCCTGTGGAGAGGGTGCAGGCTATGCCGGAGGAATCACCTCCGCAGCCATGGACGGATTGAAGATCGGTGAGGCAATTATGAAAAATCTCATAAATTTTTCGTAAGGCATATACATCGTTTTTAATCTGTGCTACAATGAATCTGCGAAAACCCTATGCGAAAAAATATGCCAAAGAAATCGCAATATAGAGTATGGCAGAATTTAAAAACATGAAACAGATACCAAAGGACGAGCGCCCGTACGAAAAATGTGTCCGGCTGGGCGCCCAGTCCCTTACCGATGCAGAGCTTCTTGCCGTCCTTTTAAGAACCGGTACGGTAGGCAGCCCTTCTGTGCATATGGCGGAAGAAATTCTCAGTCTTTCCAAAGACAGGGAGGGACTTCTGGGGCTTCATACTTTAAGCCTCGCACAGTTAAAATCCGTAAAAGGTATCGGAACAGTAAAAGCAATACAGATAAAATGTATCGGAGAGCTTTCCAAACGCATTGCCCAGACAACAGCCAGGAAAGGTCTTCAGTTCACCCAGCCGGGAACCATTGCTGATTATTACATGGAGCGGCTGCGCCACAAGGAACAGGAGGAGCTTATCTGTATGATGCTGGACACGAAAAATCATTTGCTGGGGGAGGAAATGATTTTCAAAGGAACTGTGAACGGTTCTTTCGTCAGCCCAAGAGAGATATTCCTTACCGCCATGTCTTATCATGCCGTGGGAATTCTTCTTGTACATAACCATCCCAGCGGAGACCCTACTCCCAGTCAGGCTGATTTAGACGTTACACAGCGTATCGCAGAAGCAGGAGAACTTCTTGGAATTCCGCTTCTGGACCACATTATTATTGGGGACTGCAAATATCTGAGTTTTCGCCAGCAGGGGATTTTTTAAATGTTAAAAAGTTAAAGGGGACAAGTTTACATGCCATTGCATAAAACGTTTGGAGTAGACCTGGGAACCAGTACGGTGAAAATCTATTCACAGGACCAGGATACTATTTTAACGGAAAAAAACATGATAGCCATTCGTAACCAGAAGCAGATTCTGGCAGTGGGAAATGAGGCATATGGGATTTTTGAAAAAAATCCGTCTAATGTATCTGTGATTTCTCCCATGGCTTATGGGAAGATTGCAGATGTCAATCACACAGAGATGGTTTTACAGGCTTTACTGGATAAGATAAATGCCGGCAGTGTTTTCAGCAACAGTTTATATCTGGCAGTTCCTTCGGATTTGTCGGAAATTGAACAGCGGGCCTATTATACCATTGGAAATTCCAACCGAAAGAACAAAATATATATGGTAAACAAAACCATCGCCGATGCGGTGGCCCTTGGGATTCCTATTAATCATACAAAAGGAAGCATGATTGTCAATATCGGGGCACAGAGTACGGAAATCTCTGTAATTGAACAGGGAAGAGTGGTTTTGAGCAAAATTGTGGAGATGGGAGGCAAACAGCTGAACGAAGCCATTGTCAACGAGGTTCGCAAGCAGCACAACCTCTATATCGGAAACCGGACCGCCAGAAGGCTGAAATTCTCTCTGGCCTATTTAAAAGAAGATATCCGGGAGGCCAGAAAAATTGTGGGAATCGACAGTTTAAGCGGTTTGCCCCGGGAAGGGATTGTGCCCTCTGATATGATATACAAAACAATTTTAGACCCTATTCGGTCTATCTGCGAAGAAATTCAGTTTTTTCTGGAAAGAACACCTCCGCAGATGTATCAGAATATTCAGGACCAGGGAATCTTTCTAGCGGGAGGATGTGCCAGAATCCCTGATATGGACTGGTTTTTAAGCCAGGCCACCGGGCAGAAAGTACGATTATCGGGATATTATGAACTTTGCACCATATATGGGCTGAAAGAAATTATTGGAAACCGTACCCTTTGGAAATGGGTCAGGTAGCCGAAAAGAAAAGCTGAGGTTTTGAGAATGAAGAAAAAGTATAGTTGGACGATTAAAAGCAAGCATGTGCTTGCGGCCATGGTTCTGGGCTGTGTCGGTCTGATGATTTTCGCCGCTGCTGCGAAATTTCCCATTGAACCAGTGAGAAACGCAGCGGGATATATTATCGTACCTTTCCAGAAAGGCATTAATAAAGTGGGGTCTGCGCTTGATGACGCCACCGCAGGCTTTCAGAATAAGCAGTCTCTTGTAAAAGAAAATAAAAAACTTCAGGAAAAGGTAGATGAACTGACTGCGGAAAACAGCCGCCTGACGCAGGGACTTACCGAACTGGACCGTCTGCAGAAACTGTATCAGTTAGACCAGGATTACAGCCAGTATGACAAAGTGGCAGCCAATGTCATTTCCAAGGACACAGGCAACTGGTTTAACAGCTTTACCATCAATAAAGGCACAGATGACGGCATCCAGAAAGACTGCAACGTCATCGCCGGCAGCGGACTGGTGGGCATAGTCACCGAAGTGGGGAAAAACTGGGCTACCGTTCGCTCCATTATTGACGATACCAGCAATGTCAGCGCCATGACCATGAGCACCTCTGACCGCTGTATCGTGGCAGGGGATTTGCGCCTGATTGACGAAGGCAAGCTGCAGTTTATCCACTTAAAAGACGAAGATAACAAAATCCAGGAAGGCGAAAAAATTGTCACCTCCGATGTCAGCGATAAATTCCTGAAAGGAATTCTTATCGGTTATGTCAGTGAAATAAAAGAAGACCCCAACAATCTGACAAAGACAGGAACGCTGACGCCGGCTGTGGATTTTGAACATTTAAGCGAGGTACTGGTTATTAAAGAACTGAAACAGCAGAAAGGGGATTCCTGATGCGGATAAAAAGAAGAGCCGTACAAGGTCTGGTCATTCTGGTGTGTTTTATTCTCCAGGGTACCGTATTTCAAAGTCTTTCCATTGGTTCCATTGTGCCGAATCTCCTGCTGATTGTCACAGTGTCCTTTGGATTTATGCGAGGAAAGCTTTCAGGTCTTTGGACCGGGCTTTTCTGCGGGCTTTTAAAAGATGTTTTCTATGGAAATCTGCTGGGCTTTTATGCCTTGATCTATCTGTGTATCGGATATGTGGCAGGATGCTGCTGCAAAATTTTTTATGATGAGGAAATCCGCGTACCCCTGTTTCTGGTGGCGGCAGGAGATATCCTCTACGGTTTTCTGGTATACGGAATGCAGTTTCTCATGCGGGGAAGACTGCAGATTTTTTACTATTTCGGACGTATCATGATTCCCGAAATGATTTATACGGTAT
>DXFK01000183.1 GCA_019114495.1 Candidatus Blautia stercoravium | reverse complement strand
ACTTTCAATTCAGGGTAATGTATCATTTTCTATTAGTGAAACAGCTAGATTTATTGAAAGAGGATTAATGCTGGATTGTTCTAGGAATGGTACATTGAGTGTAGATTTTATAAAAGAAACTATTGGTATATGTGCAGCTTCTGGAATCAATCAGGTGTATTTATATATGGAAGATGTATATGATATTCCAGAAGACCGATATTTTGGTGCTTTCCGTGGGAAATATACGATTCAAGAGTTAAAAGAATTAGATAATTATGGAATGAATATGGGAGTTGAACTCATTCCAGCAATTCAAACGCTAGCTCATTTACATACTTATTTAAGATGGTCTATAACAAAATCTTTGCAAGATACAGAAGATATTTTGCTGGTTGGAACAAAAGAAACTGAGGATTTTATTCGAAGATTGATCCATTATGGATCATTACCTTTTTCGACAAAAAAGATTCACGTAGGTATGGACGAGGCAGATTTACTTGGATTAGGAAAGTATCTTCGAATAAATGGATACCGCGAAAGACATAAAATTATGAAAGATCATCTTGATATGGTGTATCGTATCTGTAAGGAAAAAGATCTGCAGGTACTTATGTGGAGTGATATGTTTTTCCGATTAAAATCTCCTACGGGTGATTACTATGATCTTCCTGAAGATGTGGAATTTGATGAACATGATGTGCTTCCTGAAGATTTGGCTCTAGTATACTGGGATTATTATCATCATGATCAGGGTATATACGATAAAAATATTAAGCTTCATCATAAATTATCAAATAATCTTTATTTTGCAACTGGTGGATGGACATGGAATGGACTTGCACCAAACTATAGAAAGGCTAGAAAAACAATGAAAGAAGGCCTTAACAGTTGCTCAGATAATGGCATAGAGAAAGTTATGTGTACATTCTGGTTTGACAATGGAATGGAAACCCCAGCAAGAACACTTTTGTATTCAGCATTATATTTTGCCCAATTATGTTACGATGAAAAATGTGATTCTGATAAGTTAGATAAATGGTTAAAACAACTTACAGGGTGCACAGAGAAAGATTTCATGATTTTTGATTTATTTGATAGTCCAGACGGAGTTTTGAAGGATAACAAAAATGCAGACAATCCTTCGAAATATTTATTGTATCAAGATCCATTGGTAGGTATTTTTGATGGTCAGGTAAAGGGAATGGCGTTAGACACATATTATTCGGAAGTATATTGCAAATTAACTGATGTAGAAGAAACGAATAATACAATGGATGATATTTTTGCTTATTATAAAGAATTAGCGAGTGTTCTGGTTGATAAATCAATGCTTGGTGTGAAAATGCGAAATGCATATAGTAAAAAGGACAAAGTTGAACTAGAATTATTGAGAAATACCATGGAAGAATGCGCGAAAAAAATGTGGAACTTAAAAGAACTCCGCAAATCAATATGGTTTAATGAATGTAAACCTTTTGGATATGAAGTCCTTGATATTCGGTATGGAGGGGTTTACGTTCGGCTTATGAGTTCAATCCAGAGAATAGATGCATTCTTAAAAGGGACAATAGATAAGCTAGACGAATTAGAAGAAGAAACTGTGAAATATAACGAAGATCAGAAACAACCAGATCATAAGCATTGTATGGGAGGATTCTGGCAAAACATGGTAAGCGCTGCAAATATTTCAGGAATTTAGTAGTTAATTCTTGATGATGTGGGAGTGGAAGATTTTTGGAGTGGACATATTACAGTATGAATTGGCTGCAACTATAATTCTGCAGCCAATTCATGCATCCAAAAGGACGCAGCGGAGTATTCTTTAGGCTCTGATAATACAGGAATAGTAAGGACTTTCAGTGGAAATAAATTACTGAAATAACCCCTTTGTGTTAGGATAGATGTCAGTGAAAGATAAAAGTTTTTGTGGTAGTATATAGCTATCACGGAAAGGAGCTTTCACCATAAACTATAGTCCAGAACTCAAGGATTCGTTACTCAGACGTATGCTACCTCCGAATAACGAATCCATCTCCAAAATCGCCAGAGAAGAAGGCATCTCGCAACAGACTTTACGAAACTGGCGAGACAAAGCCAGAGCGAACGGGATTGCTGCTCCCGGCATTGAAGCGACTCCTGATGATTGGAGCACACAGGACAAATTCCTCATTGTTGTTGAAACAGCAAGCATGAATGAGACCGAACTTGCTGAGTACGCCCGTAAAAAAGGGCTTTACGTTGAACAGATAAAAACATGGCGTGACGCCTGCATGAATGCCAACGGTGGTGTTACCAAAGAGGCAGCACGTTTGAATAAAGAGCTTAAAGAATCCGAAAAGGAACGCAAAAAACTCGAAAAAGAACTGGCAAGAAAGGAAAAGGCTCTTGCCGAAACGGCCGCTCTTCTCGTATTGAGAAAAAAAGCCGATGCGATCTGGGGGGATCCCGAGGACGAATGATCAGCGCCTCAGACCGCAAAAACGCTGTAATGCTGATCAAAGAAGCTGTTGCTGCTGGTGAATCTTTAGACAAAGCATGTGAAGAGTTTGGCTTTAAGGAAAGAACCTATTACCGATGGATCCGTTTAAAAAAGGAAACGGGATCCTACGATGATCTGCGCCCAAATGCAGAGCGGAAAACACCTGCAAATAAACTGTCTGCCGAGGAACGACAGACTGTTATCGAAACAGTAAACCAACCGGAATACGCCAGTATGCCTCCATGTGAATTAGTACCGGCTCTTGCCGATAAAGGTATCAGACTGGGTCAGGGAAGAAGGGGGATATATCGGACACATTAAGTCTGGATTTTCCACAGAAGAAACAGAATCCTTTTCTGTTACGGACCGCAAGATACAGGTTCAAAGTCCGGGGAAGACTGCGGTGCGAATCCATCTTGCAGCCATCGTATTTGGGGTCACGCAAGAGGAGTTAAAGGAAAAGGTGAAGGAGATTTTTTTGGTGGTTACTGGAGTGTAAACCTTTGTTAAAATTATTTTGTGAAAGCGGCGGTATAGTAGTAAGTAGTACCGCCGTCTTTTTGTGACTATATCACATACAAATAAAGAATTAAATGATATCCTATAATGCAAGAAAAACATAGTTCAGGAAGGAAAAGGGTAAACATGAAAAGTAAAAGATATGCAAGAGTTGACCAGAAGCGGTGTGTTTCCTGCGGTGCCTGTGCAAGGGAATGTCCAAAAGCCGCTATTTTTGTATGGAAAGGATGCTATGCAAAGACAGACCAGGATAAGTGTGTGGGCTGTGGAAAATGTGCCAAAGCCTGTCCGGCAGACTGTATCACCATAGAAGAGAGGGAAGAAAGATGAAAAAGACGCATTGGTATGATTATTTATGGATCTGGACGATCGTATATTTTGTCTTAGGATTTTTTAATATCCTGTTTGCCTGGCTTGGAATGATAGATTTTCTCGTTCCTGTTGTTCTGGCAGTGTTTGGAGGCAATAAATGGTTTTGCAACCATTTTTGCGGCAGGGGACAGCTGTTTACGAAACTGGGAGCAGGGTGTAAATGTTCCAGAAACAAGCCGGCTCCCAGGTGGTTGAGCTCGGGCTGGTTCCGTTATGGTTTTTTAATCTTCTTTTTGGCTATGTTCGGGAATATGCTCTTTCAGACTTATATGGTTGCGGGAGGAGCCCGGAGTCTTAAAGAGGTCATACAGCTTTTCTGGACCTTCCGGGTTCCCTGGGGGTGGACGTATACAGCTGGTATGGTTCCTGATTGGGCAGCACAGTTCAGCTTTGGTTTTTATAGTCTGATGCTTACATCAACAATTATCGGATTTTTTGTTATGTTCCTCTATAAACCAAGGACCTGGTGTACTTTTTGCCCTATGGGCACCATGACACAGGGAATCTGCCGGATAAAAAACAGAGAACGGACAAGGGAACGCTCATGGATAAAATATAATAGTTGAGGCTGGTCTAAAAACACAGAAAACTCCCGGCATACAATAAAAACTGTTCTCCCGGGAGTTTTTTATATGTTTCCTCAATATGACTTTTAAATGTCCATCTGTCTGAAAAGAAGATTTATATGATATCATAAAAGCCATATTCGTAAAGTATCTCACTTTAAGGGAAATCTGCACATACAAATTTTTATTATTATATTTATCTGGACATCAGCCCCAAGCGTGTATTTTCCGGTATGGAACAATGGGGTGTATCCCTAGAGTTTTGGGGTATCGCTATGCACGACTGAAGGGCTTCCTATTGGAGTTATCCAGGTATACAGCATGCTATCTTCTATGCCCATCTTTTACGTGAACTGACAGGAATCAGTGGGAATCATCCGGGGTATACATGAGCACCTGCCTTTATAGACCTCCTGCTTGATATGAAGAAGGTTAAGGATAAAGCTATAGAGGCAGAAAAAGAATCCCTGAGCTATTATTACTGCCATAAGTATGGCTATAATGCATATGAGGAAATTAAATTTCTGTCAATGGACGGTAGTACAGGGTGCTCGATCAAAGGACACTTTGAGGTTATCGACCCGAAAGAGGCCAGGATCATCATGGATGCCTTTTTCGTGGTCGGAGAGTCCAATCTGGGATTTACAGACAAAAAGCTTTTGCAGCAGTAGATTCTCTGCATTTTATGTAGATTTAACCCAGAGTTCATCTGGTCTGAATAAAGGTATGGTAAAATATTCCGTAACATCCAGAAAGAGTGGTAAAGGAAAATTTTCCATACCTTTTTTATGAGAAAAAAAGAAATATGGGTAGGGAAAGTAAAAAAGAAGGACCATAGGAATGTAGAGAAACTACGGAGAATAGAAGGAAAATGGAATATAAAAGTTTTGTTTTTGAGGTGCGCCGCAGATATAAGGAGTTTCGGCCTTCGGAACAGAAAGCGGCAGATATTATTCTGAATGAGGACCGGAGGATCATAGACTGGACAATCGAAGACTTTGCCCAGGCAGCAGGGGTAAGCCAGCCCACCGTCATAAGGTTCGCAAGAGCCATGGGACTAAAGGGCTATCGGGAGATCAAAAATAAGATGCTGGAGGAATACGCCAAGAAGGAACGAGAGACAGACCCTGCAGAGATACTCCATTATCCCATACAGAGGGATGACCGGATCGTAGATATACCAGCAAAGGTGATCATGACAAACATAAAACACCTGGAGGAGGCCTTAAAAGCCCTGTCTGCCTACGAATTTGTACGGGCAGTGGATGCGTTGGAAAAGGCAGAGAACATTTCGGTGTATGCAGTGGAAAATTCTGCCTGTACTGCAGAGGACTTTGCTACCAAAATGACCTATATCGGTAAACAAGTGTATTTTAATAAGGATGGATATATGCAGAAGGTAAATGCCAAAAACCTGACAGAGCGGGATGTGGCCATAGGGATCTCTCATACAGGCCAATCCAGACATACGGTAGATGCTCTGCGCTGCGCCAAAGAATCCGGTGCTGTAACTATCTCTATCACCAATTGCCACCAGGCTTTGATAAATAAGTATGCGGATATGATCCTTTGTACAGAGAGTACCCAGTATATGTATGGCAACGCTATCTTTTCCAGAAGCGCCCAGATATCTCTCGTAGATATGCTTTACCTGGGTGTGTTTCTGAAGAACTATGACTACTATACAGAAAAGCTGAACAATAGCTGGAAAAATATACAGGACCTTGTCTATGGAAGAGACTGTGAGTGATAATAAAAAGGAAGGTAGAAAAACTACCGAAGCGGGATCACAGGAAAGAAGATTCTTTCGGGAATCTTAACTTTCCTGTGGTTTTTGTTTTTACAGCATCCCTCTATAATCTATAGTGCAAAAACAAAACAGCCGCTTTTCAGAGAAACACTGGACCAATACCAGAGAAACAGGATGAAATATGGGAAAAGGAAGGCTGGTATTAGAACAAAAAAGGAAAGTAAAAGGAGAATATCGATGAAGAGAAAAATATGTATGGCACTGATCGCAGTGCTGACAGCTGCTGCTTTTGCAGGATGCGGAGGAACCGGAAGTCAAAACACAGAAGAAGACGCTTCTACCAAAGAAAGTGGTGCAGATGAAGGTGCAGCAGGAAATGAGGAGAAGGCGGATTCTGGAGAGATTACCGTATATACAGCCCTGGAAGACGAACAAGTATCTCAGTACCTGGAAAAATTTAACCAGACCTATCCGGATATCACGGTAAACGTTGTCCGGGAATCTACGGGTATCATCACAGCAAAACTCATAGCAGAGAAGGATAATCCTCAGGCGGATGTGGTCTGGGGAACGGCAGCTTCCTCTATGATGGTACTGGATGATATGGAGACACTGGAACCTTATGAGCCAGAAGGCTGCGACAGGATCCTATCTCAGTTTAAGTCAGATAAAGAAGTACCTACCTGGGTGGGTATAGACGCATGGGAAACAGCCTTTGTGGTCAATACAGAGGAGATCCAGAAGCTTGGAATGAAACCAGAGGATATCAGCACTTATGAGGATCTGCTGGATCCAAGGCTGAAAGGACATATCGTCATGTCTAATCCTAACTCCTCAGGAACAGGATTTTTGACAGTATCTGCCATTCTCCAGCTGAAAGGAAAAGATTCCAATGAAGGATGGACTTATCTGGATGAGCTCCATGAAAATATTGCACAGTATGTTCATTCCGGATCCAAACCGGCGAAAATGGCGGCTTCCGGTGAATGCGCAGTGGGAATCAGCTTCGGATATGCAGGGATCAGCCAGAGAGACAAAGGAGCTCCTGTAGAGGTTATCTTCCCAGAAGAAGGTTCCGGATGGGACCTGGAGGCTAATGCTCTGATGAAGAAAGAAGAGATCAATCCTGCGGCCTATACCTTCTTAGACTGGGCTATATCTGATGAGGCAATGGATCTGTATAGAGTGAATTATCCTATCGTGACTGTAGAGAACACAGGAACCTATGAAGGCCATGACAGCAATCCTCTGGATCAGCTGATCGACAATGACTTTTCCTGGGCAGCAGAGAACAGAGAGAGTATACTGAACCAATGGATGGAGAATTATGACAGTAAATCAGAAGCAGAATCATAGGAAGGGGAATGAAGATGGCGTTTTTATCTGTAAAGAATATCGTCAAAAAATTCGAAACACAGACTGCTTTAAATAATGTGAATGTAGAGATTGAGAAGGGAGAACTGGTGAGTATTCTGGGGCCTTCGGGCTGCGGGAAGACCACCCTTCTGCGGATTATTGCCGGGCTGGAGACGCCGGATATGGGACAGGTGTTTATTGACGGGAAGGATTGTACCCCTCTCCCTCCGTCCAAGAGAAATTTCGGTATCGTATTTCAGTCCTACGCCTTGTTTCCCCATATGACAGTAGAACAGAACCTGATGTTCGGACTGAACCAGCAGAAACAGTTACGTAAGGATGAGCGGAAAGAAAGGACCCGGGAGATGCTGGAAATGGTAGACCTTTATGACCACAGGAAGAAATATCCATCACAGCTTTCCGGGGGACAGCAGCAGAGGATCGCTCTAGCCAGAGCACTGTCTCTGAAACCGGCATTTCTGCTCTTAGACGAGCCCTTGTCCGCCTTAGACGCCAAGGTCCGGATAAAGCTGCGTGCTGAAATACGGAGGATACAAAAAAAGCTGGGGATCACCACTATCCTGGTCACCCATGACCAGGAAGAAGCGCTGACAATGGCAGATAAGATCGTGGTGATGAATAATGCTGTCATAGAGCAGGTGGGTACCCCAAAGGAAATCTACAATATGCCTAAGACAGCCTTTACTGCTAACTTTATCGGTACCATGAATCTGTATCAGCAAGACCGGATACTCTGGGGCGTGCGGCCGGAGGCCATAGGGATCACTAGGACGGCCAGAGCCTCAGATCAGGCATACCATAAGGGTATGGTGGAGGAGATAGAGTTCAGGGGAGCACTGACCCGTGTTTATGGCAGACTGAAGGAAAATCAAGAGGTTATCTGTGCAGATATGGATTCCCGTCAGGCGGAGAATCTCCTCCTGAAGGAAAAGGAAGAGGTGTTTTTCTATATCCCTCAGTCCGGTACTATCTGTTATCCAAGCCGCGAAGCGGCAGAAAGGAATACAGCATGAAGAAGATAAGCGTTCAGAAGCTGCATGGGAATCCCGCAGATATACTCATGCTCTGTATGACACTGGCCTTTGTAGTGGTATTGCTGTGCCCTCTGGCTGCCCTGTTTTCTAAGGCATTTCTGACAGCTTCCGGAGAATTTGCAGGGCTGGAAAATTATATCCGGTATTTTTCTACACCAGCCTTGTCTGTGTCAATACAAAATACCATGGTAGTATCCTGCGGGTCAGCAGTGCTTGGAACCCTTCTGGGATTTCTCTATGCTTACGGGCTGACTAGGACAGGTATCAAGGGAAAAACGTTTTTTCGCTATGTGGCCATGATTCCTCTTTTCCTCCCTACAGTAGTCCACGGATTAAGCTTGGTCTATCTTTTTGGAAAGCAGGGGATCATCACGGGATTAGGATGGGATATCGGCCTGTACGGAAAGACCGGGATCCTGCTGTCAGAAGTCATCTATACCTTCCCGCAGTCCTTCCTGATGTTTTCCATCGCACTGAATTATGCAGACGGAAGACTGTATGAGGCGGCAGACAGTATGGGGTGCAGCTCTCTGAAAAAATTTACCCATATCACCCTTCCCTCGGTGAGATATACGCTGATAAATAGTCTTTTTGTTTGCTTTACCCTGGCATTTACAGACTTCGGTGCGCCGA
This sequence comes from Candidatus Blautia stercoravium, assembly GCA_019114495.1. GTDB lineage: Bacteria > Bacillota > Clostridia > Lachnospirales > Lachnospiraceae > Blautia > Blautia stercoravium. Next base: position 4,978 of record DXFK01000183.1, on the reverse strand, counting down.
AGGTGCTGGGAGGAAATTATAATGTACTGGCAACTGATATCTATAAACAGGTAGCCGGACAGTTTAACATGAATATGGGAGCTGTAGTGGGAACCCTCCTTCTGATACCGGCGGTGATCAGCTTTGGGGTAGACAGGGTGACTTCCGGAAAGGACAAGGAGGGAATCAGTTCCAAGGCTCAGACCTTAAAGATAAAAAAGGGCAGAGTAAGAGACGGGTTCTTTTACCTAATCTGTATTGCGATCACCCTGTGTCTGCTGAGTCTTGTAGGGGTTTTGTTCGTAGGCGCTTTTACAAAGTATTACCCCTATGATATGAGTTTTACCCTGGAAAATTTCCGGTTCAATCCTTCCACAGGAGGCATCCAGAGTTATCTGAACTCCATAGAGATGAGTTTTTTGACGGCGGTTTTAGGAACGCTCTTTACCTTTCTTTACGCCTACTTTATTGAGCGTGGAAAGTGCAGGGGAATCTTTAAAAACACAGGAAAGATCCTGTCATCCCTGCCTTTGGCGCTGCCGGGAATGGTGATCGGACTGGGCTTTATCTTCTTCTTTAACCAGAAGAACAACCCTTTGCATGTTATCTACGGAACTGTGATGATCCTGGTACTGGCCAATATGGTGCATTTTTATTCCGTACCCTTTGTGACCGCCAGCAGCGCTTTGAAGAAACTGGATAAAGAGTACGAAAATGTGGCAGACAGTCTGAAGATTCCCGGCTGGAAAACCTTCTGCAAAGTTGTGGTTCCTTTGTCGCTGTCGGCAGTGCTGGAAATCTTTATGTACTATTTTATGAATTCCATGGTAACAGTATCGGCGGTGGTATTTCTGTACAGCGCCCGATTTAAGGTGGCTTCTATTGCCATCACCCATATGGAAGAAGCGGGAGATATTGCCCAGGCAGCGGCTATGAGTCTTTTGATACTGCTGATCAATGTGGTAGCAAGAGGCATCTATGAGATATGCAGAAGACAGAGGAGTAGGGAACGGAGAACTTGTCCCCAGAAGGAAAAAGCAGGAATCCATTTTCTGAAAGGCAGAGTGCAGAGCACTATGTGAGAAACATACAACAAAAATGAAAAGATATAGGGAGAAAAAATCATGAAAGTATTTTGTTTAGGAGCAGCAGGAAAAATTAGCAGGGAGTCCGCACTGGATCTGGTGCAGTATTCGGATTTTGAGAAGATCACCATAGGGGACTATAATTATGAAGAGGCCAAAAAAGTAGCTCAGTGGCTGGACGATGACAGGGTTGATGTGGTGAAGATTGATGTTACCAATGTAGAGGAAGCTGCAGAAATGATGAAAGGCTATGATGTGGTCATGGACGGAACCCAAATCACCTTGAACGGCATTTCCACAGAATGCATCGCAAAAGCCGGCTGTCATGGGGTAAACCTGAACGGATTCGGAGAAGAGAATCAGTGGGATTGGCTTTTTAGAGAAGCAGGAAAAGCCTGTGTTCCCGGATTTGGCATGACTCCGGGTACCACACAGATGATGGCTATGCATCTGGCTGATCAGTTAGATACGGTAGAGGAAGTTTATGTGTCACATGGCGCCTTTCGCCCCTTTGCATTTTCCAAGTCCATTACAGAGACCACCACTTACGAATATGACCCGAATCTGGAAAGCCGGGTAGTATTTGAAGATGGAGCCTTCATCCAGGTACCGCCCTTTGCCCGTCCAAGAGAGGTCGACCTGCCCCAGCCATACGGAAAAACTACCCAGTACATCATCCCCCATTCAGAAACCGTTACTCTGGCACAGGCATTAAAGGATAAAGGGGTACGCCTCATTGAGGTAAGGGGAACCTGGCCAAAGCAGAATATGACTCTGGTAAGAGGTCTTTACGACTATGGTATCCTGAAAAATCCTATGGTAAAAGTGGGAGACACAGAAAAAGGGCTCATGAGCATCATCGGAGATTATCTGGTGGACAGTCAACAGGGGAAGACCACAGAATTATATGGCTATGCACTTCACGTAGAGGTAGTGGGATACAAGGATGGAGTCAAAAAGCAGGGCATCATTTACCACACCCATCCATCTTCTGATGGCAGCGTAGAAGGTTGGGAAGACCTCAGGGCTTATACAAGAAACGTAGGCATCCCTCTGGCTATTGCGGCAGAACAACTGGCCAAAGGCAATGTAAAGGGAACCGGTATCCTCATCCCGGAGGATGCCTTTGAACCGGAACTTATCTTCCGGGAGTTGGAGAGGAGAGGCATCTATATGCATGAAAGCTGGAAAAACCTGTAAAGAGTAAAGGGACAGAAAGCTTCCTGCCTTGCCGGCTAGGATAAAAGGCGGGAGGAAACCTGTACTTTGGGCCAATTGGATCCATGATTTCCAGGAAATCATTTGATCACAATCCTTCTTCCGGAAAATATCCGGATTGAAGTTTGAGCAGACTGTCCTGCCAGACTGATGACTGCGCTTTTAAAGAACACCATCTGAATCAGATGTTATCTATAGCAATCCATCAAATTACCGCACATAATTACACCAACGAAACCACCCTAAACAATCTGAAGCTCGGACGGTTAAAAATGCCCTTTCGATTGCTGCTGGATTAGCCGGTCTATGTTTTGGATGTCATTCTGGCTCAGGGCTGGTTTACGACCCCGCTGGGAGGTTCTGGTTTCCACAGAGCCGGTTTCACGCATCCTTTTTTCAAGCCGGTAAACCGTGCTGGTATTGACGGAAAAGCATTCTGCAATTTCCTTTGCATTGTGTGTCTTGTTCCAGGCTTGGATGAGTAATTTACGTGCTTTATTGTGTAACATAACAATCACTTCTTGACGTTACCATAAACCCTTTGTCAAGTGTGTGCAGTATTATTTTGGGTTGCTATAGAATAACGCATAGTGGTATTGTATGGAAGAGTTATTTAGTTATATATAAACTGGTCACTACACTGGTATCATTCCGTGTGATTAAAATGCTGCCAAAATATTTGAAACAGCAATACCGATTAACCCTCGATTCTTCTGGGCGCGGGTGGCGTGTAGAAAGTGCTGCTGAATGTTTTATTCTGTAAAGGTGAAAGGTGTTGCTGTATTCTCCCACTTATACAGGCTTTACCTGAAGATTGGAAGTAAATGGCTACCATATTATACATAGTGCTATCGTTCAGGATGAGTACGGTGTGTGGTGTATGGACCACCAGGATATGAAACGTAGGATTGTGAGTGACCAAATTCACTCGTTTGTTTTTTGCTCCCTACATAATCCGACGGGGCGTGTGTAGGAACGATGCGAGTTGGAAAAGACGATGGAGCTTTTCGCAGTGGTGTCAGAAGTATGGACAAAGTATTGATTAGGTACTGCAAGTCGGTCATCAGGTCGGTGTTGTATGGATGAAGGTCATTATCACAGCCCATGTAACATTTGCTTAAATCTGGCACTTCCGCTTACCCGTGTGCAGTAAGCATTCCATCGAATGGATCAATATGTATTTAATGTCAAATTACATTGCACATTATGCTAAGTTTAGTACCCATAAAACCATATACAAACATTTTAGACTGTTTTACAATGATAAAAAATTTCAGGAGGATACAGAGATATGATAGCAGAAAGACCGCCTATGGGGTGGAATTCGTGGAATACGTTTGGGAACGCTATTTCAGGGCAACTGGTTTGCCAGATTGCGGATGTTATGGTAGAACAGGGGTATCAGGAGGCTGGATATGAGTATGTGGTTATTGATGATTGCTGGGCACTAAAGGAAAGAGATGAGAATGGATATCTTGTTCCGGACCCAGAGAAATTCCCTGATGGGATGAAAGCTGTTGCTGATTATGTACACAGTAAGGGACTTAAGTTTGGACTTTATTCCTGCGCTGGAATTCTCACATGTGCAGGATATCCGTCCAGCTATGATCATGAATTTCAGGATGCCAAACAGTTTGCAGAATGGGGAGTCGATTACTTAAAATATGATTTTTGTAATTTCCCTAAAAATGCCGACTGTATCAACCGATATCATATTATGAGCATGGCATTGAAAGCCAGTGGAAGAGAAGTTCTTTTTGCAGCATGTAATTGGGGCGTTCAGGATTCGTGGAATTGGATGAAATCCATTGGTGTGCATATGTATCGATCCACGGGTGACATTTTTGATAATTATAAGTCTTTTATTAGTATTTACCAGTCACAGCTGGAACATCTTAGTCAGTCAGGTCCATACTGCTATAATGATTTGGATATGCTGACAGTGGGAATGTATAATCGTGGAAATGTGGCAATCGGAAAGTGTTGTACAGACGGAGAATATCGGCTGCAGTTTTCCCTTTGGTGTCTCGCAGGGGTTCCTTTGATTATTGGGGCCGATATCCGTGATATTAACCCGCAAATGAAAGAACTATTGCTGAATAAAGACCTGATTGCAATTGATCAGGATCCGGAGTGCCGTCCGCCGTTTTTGGTTAGCAAGAGAAGCGTGATGGTAGAAGAAGAAGATAAGGAAAATGCAGTAGAACCTTTAAGAAGAGTGAGTGACAAATTATATACATTTATTAAGCATCTGGCCAACAATGAATTTGTGATTGCTTACATCAATTTATTTGAGGAAGAACGTGAGATAAATTGTATTTTTGCGGATGCCGGACTCCCATATTCATCTGGATATGGATTTGAGATGAAGGATATCTTTACGGGAGAAAAACTGGGAGTGAAAAAGGACTATCATCTTGTGTCAGTGCCGGGGCATGATTGCCGCTTGTACAGATGCAAACTGGTAAAATGCGATGAGTACAGGAAGTAAAGCGCAGGAGTATCATTGCAGTAAGTGTAAAAAAGTAATAACGTTAGATGAGACGGCGATAACCAGAAAATTAATTAACCGTTCAAGTACCGTGTATTATTGTGTGAGATGTCTTGCTGATGCATTCGAAGTATCGGAAGAAGACATCCGGAAAAAAATTGTATATTTTAAAGAAATGGGATGTACACTGTTTATTCATAACCAG
>DXFK01000021.1 GCA_019114495.1 Candidatus Blautia stercoravium | reverse complement strand
ACTGCCAGAGAACTGTCTCTGGCGGAGATTCGGGAAATCCGCGCCCACATACCGGAAGAAATGGAAATCGAAAGCTTCATTCACGGGGCTATGTGCATTTCCTATTCCGGCAGATGCCTGCTTTCCAATTTCTTTACCGGACGGGACGCAAATAGGGGGGCCTGCACGCACCCCTGCCGTTGGAAATACTCTCTTGTAGAAGAGACACGGCCGGGAGAATATATGCCGGTTTATGAAAATGAGCGGGGCACCTATATTTTTAATTCTAAAGATTTGTGTATGATTGAGCATATGGACGATGTGCTGGAAGCTGGGATTGACAGCCTGAAAATCGAGGGAAGAATGAAGACAGCCCTCTATGTGGCAACAGTAGCCAGAACCTACAGAAAAGCCATTGATGATTATCTGGAAGACCCGGCGCTTTACCGGGAACATATGCCCTGGTATCAGGAACAGATTAAAAGCTGTACTTACCGGCAGTTTACCACTGGATTTTTCTATGGAAAGCCGGACGAAACCACGCAGATTTACGACAACAATACATACGAAAAAGGCTATACATATCTTGGTTATGTTGAAGAACGCAGAGCGGATGGCCTTTACCGTATCACCCAGAGGAATAAGTTCCTTCTGGGCGAAACGATAGAAGTGATGAAACCTGACGGAAGAAATGTGAAAGCCCTTGTCAGAGGAATTTTTGACGAGGACGCACAGCCAATGGAAAGTGCGCCTCATCCACAGCAGGTTTTGTATGTGGATTTAGAGGCTGAAGTATCTGTCTATGATATTTTAAGAAGACGGGAAGTAACTGCGTAATTTCAGAAGTGCGTTTTTTTCAATACGGGACACATAGGAGCGGCTGATATTCAGCCGCTTTGCTATTTCCCGCTGAGTCAGTTCTTTCTCCCCGTACAAACCATACCGCAGTTTCAGAATTTCCTGCTCCCGCTGGGTTAAAATTTCAGGAAGCAGACGATAGAGAAGTGTGGTGTCCTGTTTCAGCGCATAGTTTTTTACCACATCTACCGGCTCTGTTTCAATGACATCTAACAGGCTGATCTCATTTCCTTCTTTATCTGTTCCGATAGGTTCATAGAGGGAGACTTCCCGGCTGGATTTTTTTTTGGAACGCAGGAGCATTAACAATTCGTTGTCAATACATCTGGCTGCATAGGTGGAGAGTTTGCTTGCTTTTGCGCTGTCAAAGGTCTGGACAGCCTTAATCAGTCCAATGGTACCAATAGAAATCAAGTCGTCCAGTTCTTCCGAAGCTCCCTGATATTTCTTTACAATATGCGCAACCAAACGTAGATTCCGTTCAATTAAGATGTTTTTAGCTTTCAGGCTGCCCTGTTTGTATTCCTGAAGATAACGGTATTCTTCTTCCGGTGTCAGGGGCTTTAGAAAAGTTTTCACACAGGCGTACCTCAGAGGAGTTTAATTATAGTTTATGTAAAAATAGAGAAATTAGTGCTTTTCCATTGAAAAATACCGGAAAATGTGTTACTATAGTTCCTATCAAAATCTAAATTTCAAGGCGGTTCCGCCGATTATTTCCAGAAACAAAAATTATAGAAAGACTGCTATGTCATACAGAATTTTGCAGCAAGGCAGGGTTTTGTGCTTGCAGACAGCAGTTGAGGTTTGGGAGGTATTGCTTATGTTCAGCAGTATAGTTTCAGCAGTTATTTCAGGGGTGTCCTGTGTTCCTGTGAAGGTGGAAGCAGATGTCAGCAATGGATTGCCTCTGTTTTCCATGGTAGGGTACTTGTCTTCCAGGGTGAAGGAGGCACAGGAGAGGGTATGGACAGCATTAAAGAATACAGGATTTTCCTTCCCTGCCAGGCGGATTACCGTGAACTTGTCTCCGGCAGATATCCGGAAGGAGGGAACTGGATTTGATTTACCTATTGCAGCGTCTCTTTTGTGTGCTTTTGGCAGCCTGGAGGAGGAACAGGTAAGAGACGTTTGCATGGTGGGAGAACTGAGCCTGAATGGAGAGATAAAAGGAGTACAGGGAATTTTGCCTATTGTAGATACTGCGGCAAAAGCGGGCTGCCGTCTGTGCATTATTCCACGGGAAAATTTAGAGGAAACAGAGTTTATTGACAACATTCCCGTTCTGGGTGTAGGGAGTATCCGGGAACTGATGGAGTGTGCCGCATACCCGGACTGGGGAGCTGAGAAAAACCCACCGAAGGTGTGGGAAACCCAGGAAGAAAAGCCGGAGGAGGATTTTTCCGATATTCTGGGACAGGAGACGGCAAAAAGAGCCGCTATAATTGCGGCAGCAGGTTTTCATAATCTGCTGCTGATAGGCACCAGAGGAGCGGGGAAAACCATGATAGCCAGTCGGATTCCCGGAATTTTTCCAGGCCTTTCCAGGGAAGAAGGCATGGAAGTTTCCGGAATATACAGTGCTGCCGGGCTTTTATCCAACACAAAGCCCGTTTTGAAAAAACGTCCTTTTCGTGCTCCGCACCACACCATTTCCCCTACAGCCCTGGCAGGAGGGGGACGAATCCCACGGCCGGGAGAAATTACTCTGGCACATAAGGGCGTTCTTTTTTTAGATGAACTGCCGGAATTTTCGCGGATGGCACTGGAGGTTCTGCGACAGCCTTTGGAAGCCCATAAAATCTGTATTTCCCGTGTGAATGGAACTTATGAATTTCCGGCGGATTTTTTATTGGTTGCCGCCATGAACCCCTGTCCCTGCGGCTATTATCCGGATAGAAACCGATGTTCCTGCACAGAGGGGGAAGTCGCCAGATATTTGGGGAGAATTAGCGGGCCTCTTTTAGACCGGTTTGACCTGTGCACAGAAGTGAAGGACGTGCCTGTACAGCAGCTTTTGAGAAAGGAAAGAGGGCAGTCTTCCTTGGAAATCCGCAGAGAGATTCTGCGCGTCCATGAGCTTCAGAAAATGCGTTATCAAGAGGAAAAAATCTGCTTCAACGGTTCTCTTGGAGGAAGAGAAACCGAGAAGTACTGCCAGATGGACAGGGAGGGAGAAAGACTGCTGAAAAAAGCCTATGAAAAAATGAATTTAAGCGTTAGAGGGTATCATAAGATTTTAAAGACAGCCAGAACCATAGCGGATTTGGATAAAGAGAAGCTTATCAGGGAACCTCATATCAGCGAGGCTGTGTTTTACCGGACTTTAGATGATAAATACCTGAAATAGGAGAAAGGGATTTTTATATGGAACAAAAAGAAAAGATTTATTGTTATACCGCATTGGAAAAGGAGTTTCCGGAAAAACTTCGGGATTATGATAATATGCCGGGCGTTTTGTACATGAAAGGGCGGCTGCCGGATGTCAGGAAAAAAAGTGTGGCCATTGTAGGAGCCAGAACCTGCAGCCGCTACGGGGCTTATCAGGCATATGAGTTTGCCAAAGCCCTGGCCGGATACGGAGTACAGATAATCAGCGGCCTGGCCAGAGGGATTGACGGCTGTGCCCATAGAGGAGCGTTGGATGCAGGTGGCGCAACTTTTGCCGTTTTGGGCTGTGGGGCGGATATCTGTTATCCCAGCCAGAATCAGGATTTGTATCAGCGGATAGTGAGTGGCGGCGGAGGCATTTTGTCTGAGTTTCCCCAAGGAACACCGCCCTATGCCGGAAATTTTCCGAGGAGAAACAGGATTATCAGTGCTCTGGCGGATTTGATACTGGTGGTGGAGGCCAGAAAGAAAAGTGGTTCTCTGATTACAGCGGCATATGGGCTGGAACAGGGAAAAGCAGTTTTTGCCCTTCCTGGCCGGGTGGGAGATGCGCTCAGCGAGGGCTGCAACCGACTTCTGGCAGATGGGGCCGGAGTGGCGGATTCTGTAGAAACAGTTTTGAGTGAACTGCAGATTTATGGGCAGAAACAGGGAGAGGAGAATGGGGATTTTAGGGATAAAAAAAAGATTGGGCTTGCAAGCAGAGAAGAAATGGTGTATAGTTGTCTCGATTTACAACCTAAAAATATAGAAGAAATCTTTCAGGAAATTCCTCTGAAAACAAGTGAAATTACAGAGAGTTTGCTGAAATTGGAATTAGATGGGCTTATTGAAGAGCCGGTAAAAAATTATTATGCCAGAGCAGGAGGATGACATGGCGAAATATCTAGTGATTGTAGAATCACCGGCAAAAGTAAAAACAATTAAAAAATTTCTGGGCTCTAATTATGAGGTTATGGCATCGAACGGTCATGTGCGGGATTTGCCGAAAAGCCAGCTTGGAATTGATGTAGAGCATGACTTTGAACCGAAATACATTACAATCCGGGGGAAAGGAGATATTCTGGCAGCCCTGAGAAAAGCGGCGAAAAAGGCGGATAAAGTTTATCTGGCAACTGACCCCGACCGGGAAGGAGAAGCGATTTCCTGGCACTTGGCCAACGCCCTGAAGCTGGATGAGAAAAAAATGCGCAGAATTACCTTTAATGAGATTACCAAAACAGCGGTAAAAGCATCCATTAAACAGGCCAGAGACATTAAAATGGATTTGGTAGACGCCCAGCAGACCAGACGTATTCTGGACCGCATGGTAGGTTATGAAATCAGTCCGGTATTGTGGGCAAAAGTAAAGAGAGGTCTCAGCGCAGGCCGCGTACAGTCCGTGGCACTGCGGATTATCGGAGACAGGGAAGAAGAAATCAACAATTTCATTCCGGAAGAATACTGGTCTCTGGACGCGGAATTTTCTGTAGACGGAGAGAAAAAGCCTCTTGTTGCAAAATTTTATGGAAACAAAAATAAAAAGCTGAGTATCCATTCCAGAGAAGAACTGGACAAGATACTGAAAGATTTGCATGGTGTGGATTATAAAGTGGCAGAAGTTAAAAAGGGAGAGAGAAGCAAGAAAGCCCCCCTTCCTTTTACTACCAGTACCTTGCAGCAGGAGGCATCTAAGGTTCTCAACTTCTCCACACAGAAAACTATGCGTCTGGCACAGCAGCTGTACGAAGGCGTGGATATTAAAGGCAGCGGTACCATTGGTATCATCACCTATCTGCGTACGGATTCTACCCGTATTTCTGAGGAAGCAGACGCAGCAGCAAGAGAGTACATTATCTCTGAATACGGAGAAGCTTATGCGGCTAATGCAGAAAAG
>DXFK01000182.1 GCA_019114495.1 Candidatus Blautia stercoravium | reverse complement strand
TCAAAGAGCTGTTCATCCGAAAATGGCGCCGGGTGTAACAAAACACAAATGTGCAGTCTGCGGAAGAACAGAAAAGGACGGAGACGATTTGGAATTTCGTTTCTGCTCCAAATGCAACGGCAACTACGAGTATTGTCAGGACCACCTGTTTACTCACAAACATATACAATAATTTAGGAGGAAAATAATTATATGCGTAAAACAAAAATCGTCTGTACTATGGGACCAAATACAGATATTGAGAGCAATATGAGAGCTTTAGTAGCCAATGGAATGGATGTGGCTCGTTTTAATTTTTCACACGGGGATTATGAAGAACAGAAAAGCCGTATGAATCTGCTGAAAAAGGTGAGAGAAGAACTGGAGAAGCCAGTGGCTATCCTTCTGGATACCAAAGGTCCGGAAATCCGTACAGGTGTACTGGAAGGCGGAAAGAAAGTGACTCTGAAAGAAAATGAGGAGTTTGTTCTTTACACAGAGGAAATGACCGGAAATGAAAAGGGCTGCTTTATTACTTACGCAGGTCTGGCTGAGGATGTAGCGCCAGGCAACAAAATTCTTATTGATGATGGTCTGATTGAACTGGAAGTAAAAGAAGTGACAGAGGGACGTATTGTCTGCCGCGTGGTAAATGGCGGTGAACTGGGCGAGAAAAAGGGTGTGAACGTGCCGAATGTCAACGTAAAGCTTCCGGCTATTACAGAAAAAGACAAAGCAGATATTCTTTTTGGTATTGAACAGGGGATTGATTTTATTGCAGCGTCCTTTATCCGAAATGCAGAGGGCGTGCTGGAAATTCGTAAGATTCTGGAAGAGAACAATGCAGAAGACATTGCGATTATTGCAAAAATTGAAAATGCGGAAGGTCTGGAAAATCTGGATGCCATCATTGAAGTGTCTGACGGAATTATGGTAGCCCGCGGCGACTTGGGCGTAGAGATTCCGGCCCAGGAGGTTCCTCATATCCAGAAAATGATTATTCGTAAATGCAATGCAAATTATATTCCGGTTATTACAGCCACACAGATGTTGGACTCCATGATTCGCAATCCGCGCCCAACCAGAGCAGAGGTAACAGACGTGGCCAATGCTATCTATGACGGAACAGACGCTATTATGCTTTCCGGTGAAACAGCAGCGGGAAAATATCCGGTGGAAGCACTGAAGATGATGAACGAAATCGCAGAGAACACAGAAAATTATGTGAAGTACGAAAAATACATTGAGCACAGAACTATGTACCAGAAAACAAAGGTTTCCTGTGCTATTGGTATTGCGTCCGTACGTACTGCCAGAAACATTGAGGCAGACTGCATTGTGACTCCAACCATGTCCGGAAAAACTGCCCGCATGGTTTCAAGCTTCCGTCCTGTCATGCCGATTTATGCCATTACTCCAAATGAAAGAGTAGAGCGTAAAATGCGTCTGTACTGGGGCGTAAGACCCCTGAAAGGCTACAGAAGAGATACAACGGAAAATATTATTATCAATGCCATGGAAACACTGAAGGAGAACCAACTGGTGGAAAAAGGCCAGCTTGTGGTAGTTACAGCCGGAGACCCGGCTACTAACAGCAGCCAGGCAGAATCCAATGTAACCAATATGCTGCATGTAATGGAAGTAAAATAATGCTGTAAGAGTAAAATTTGAAATGCCCGAATGGCCTGGGAGAACAGGCTGTTTGGGCATTTTTTGCAGATGTTTGATACAGCCGTTGGAGCAGTTCACTTAGTGGAATCCAGTTCTGCCAGATACCTGTCCGGATCCGCACAGGTCATGGCGCTGCTCATGATACAAACCCCTTTAGCCCCGGTTTTCAGCACTTCTTTTTTGGTTTCGGGGGTGATACCTCCAAGGGCATAGACGGGAACGGACACATTTTTACACACTTCTTCCAGGAAAGCAATGCCTCTTCCGGGAAGTCCTTTTTTACAGTCAGTAGCAAAGATATGTCCCGCAGTAATATACGTGCATCCCAGACGTTCTGCTAACAGAGCGTCCTTTACAGAATGGCAGGAAGCTCCCAAAACGGAAAAGGCTTTCCGTTCTTTTTTCGTCAGCTGCGCTAGAAGAGGCAGAGGAAGGTGCAGGGCTTTTGCTTTCAAAGAAAGGGCCGCGCCTGTAAAGGCATGTAAAATACAGGGAGTGTCATAAGCGGCACAGATATCCATTACCTGTCGGGCAAGAATTTCATACTGCTGCTTTGATAAATCTTTTTCCCGCAGGATAATGCCCTGGGGTCTGGCTTTTGCCAGTTTTTCTATACGGGAAAGAAAGTCTTCCCCGCATAGCTTACGGTTGGTGATACATAAAATATCAGACATAGAGATAATCGTTTAAGACAGGCTGGAGACCTTCAGCCGCAATGTCTGCATAGACTCGATCCAGACTGCGGCCGTCGTTGATTTCGAACTGTTCATCTCCCTGTTCGCCGTCTGCTTCCTTTCCGCTGTATTTGCTTTCGTGGTCGCCGATTCCTGTGGAAACCCCTGCAGAAACCTTGGTTGCTGCAATTTTTACAATGCCGTCCCGGAACTGTGCACTTTCTCTGGAGGATACAGTGATTCCAACAAAAGGAAGAAAAATGCGGTAAGCGCAGAGAATCTGGCAAAGCTGGGTTTCATGCACGTCAAGAGGATTGATTTTGTCATTGTTGATAATGGGCCGCAATCTGGGGCAGGAGAGGGACATTTCCGCATGGGGATATTTCCGTTGCAGATAATAAACGTGCAGGGCGCTGGCCAGGGCGTCTTTCCGAAAGTCAGAAAGTCCCAGCAGGGCAGAAAAGGCAACGCCCCGCATACCACCTTTTAAGGCTCTTTCCTGTGCGTCGAAGCGGTAAGGCCACACGCGTTTATGACCCATAAGGTGCAGGGTTTCGTATTTGTCGCTGTCATAGGTCTCCTGGAACACGGTGACATAGTCCGCTCCGCATTGATGAAGATAACGGTATTCGTCTGTATTTACCGGATAAATTTCCAGTCCAACCATGCGGAAATACTTCCGCGCCAGCTTACAGGCTTCCCCGATATAAGAAACATCGCTTTTGGCGCGGCTCTCGCCTGTGAGAATCAGGATTTCTTCCATACCGCTGTCTGCAATGATTCGCATTTCTTTTTCAATCTGTTCCATAGTCAGTTTCATGCGATGGATATGGTTATAGCAGTTAAAGCCGCAGTATACGCAGTAATTTTCGCAGTAATTTGCAATGTAAAGAGGGGTAAACAGATACACGGTATTGCCGAAATAACGGCTGGTTTCCTGTCTTGCTCTCTGGGCCATTTCTTCCAGGAAAGGCTCGGCAGCGGGAGAGAGCAGAGCCTTGAAATCTTCCAGGGAACAGACCGGATGGGACAGGGCCGCCCGGACGTCCTTGGCTGTGTATTGGGTGTAATCATAGGAAGCTACCTGGCCCATGACTTTTTCGCATACGTCAGACTGAATTTGCTCCATGCCTGGCAGGTATTCCATGTGACTTTTTCGAAAAGAAGGGTCTGTTTCCAGACGGTGTTTCTTTCTCAACGCCTGTTCAGAGAGATACTGAGAGTCCACTAAAAATTCGTTTTCCATGACTGCTGCCTCCTAATCGTGAAGAAAACCGGTGAGCGGGTCAGAAGCAGAAGCGCCTCTTGTAAGCACTCTGCCAAGTCCTGAGAGATAGGCTTTCCGTCCGGCTTCAATGGCCTGGCGGAAAGCGGAAGCCATGAGAGGAAGGTCCCCGGCTGTGGCAAGAGCCGTGTTTGCCATAATAGCGGCAGCGCCCATTTCCATGGCTTCACATGCCTGAGAAGGCCGTCCGATACCGGCATCTACAATGACGGGCAAGTCTATTTCCTGGATTAAAATTTCGATAAAATCTCTGGTAGCCAGTCCTTTGTTGGAGCCAATGGGAGAAGCCAGAGGCATAATGGAGACAGCGCCGGCATTGGCCAGGTCTCTGGCAGTATTCAAATCCGGATACATGTAAGGCATGACAAGAAAGCCTTCTTTTGCCAGAATTTCTGTGGCTTTTATGGTTTCCTGGTTATCCGGCAGCAGATATTTGGAATCCCGCATGATTTCGATTTTTACGAAGTCTCCGCATCCCAGTTCTCTTGCCAGACGGGCAATGCGCACCGCTTCTTCGGCATTTCTGGCGCCGCTGGTATTGGGAAGCAGGGTGACATTTTCCGGAATATAATCCAGAATGTTTTCTTCTTCTTTGGTGTTGGCCCGGCGGACAGCCAGGGTGATAAGTTCTGCACCCGCGTCCTTTACGGCTGCTTCAATGAGTTTTAGGGAGTATTTCCCGGAGCCTAGAATGAAACGGGAATGAAATTCGCGTCCTCCGAGGATAAGCGTATCGTTGTTCATAAATGTACCTTCTTTCTGTATGTTTCGTGTTGTCCTTTAAGGTTCTGTCTGTTCTGCCAGAAGCCGCAGTACCATGTGCGCCTCATGGGCGGCGCAGCACATGACTCGGGAGGAGACAAGCCCCAGCCCGCTGCCCGTATCGCTGCTTTCGTCTCCGCAGAGATAGAAACGGGAAGTAATCCGGCGGGTTCGGATAGAGTTGGCGCTGGAAATTCCGGCCATTCCGGAAGCTGCCACCAGAAATTTTTCCGGCATGGTTTCCAGTACGTTGTTTACCAGCATGGCTTTATTTTCCGCCCGGTCAAAGGCTTCACAGACTATCTGGGCATTTTGCAGCAATGTTTGGGTGTTTTCTTCGGTCATAGTCTCTGTGTGCAGTTCTAAAGAAAGATAAGGGGCAATTTCCCGTAGATTTTCCGCAAGAGCTTCTGTTTTGTACATGCCTATCTGATGGGCCTTGTACTGCTGGCGGTGGAGATTGGTGATATCCACCCGGTCAAAATCAATGAGAATCAGTCTGCCGATACCGGCTCTTGCAAGACAGAGGGAGATGTTGGAACCCAGTCCCCCCAGTCCGCATACAGCCACAGCAGCAGAAGCAAATTTTTGCTGCAAGGTTCGGCCGTGGCGTTCTTCCAGGGCCTTTTTCCATTCTTCTTTTGTGGGTATCATCAGCCGCCTCCTACAAAGCTGACAATTTCCAGCACATCGCCGTCTGCCAGCGTGACTTCCTTGTATTTTGCTTTAGGAACAATATCGCCATTGCGTTCCACTGCAATGCGCAGAGGATTGTAATTGCACATTTCCAGGTATTCGGACAGCGTTTTGCCGTCCATATGCAGGGAAGTTCCGTTGATTGTTACCATTTTTCACCTCCATCTGGGAGCCTGTTTTGTGGAAAATTGTATATCCGTTTTCGGGAAAACAAAAAGCGGAAAGCTACCAAGTTCGGTAACTTCCCGCTGCATATTTTCACATATGTGGTTCTCAGGTGTCCCTACGTTGGCATTATCCAAATCAGGTTATCGGTCGAAGGTCATACCTTCCTCTCAGCCTGTCATACAAGCTCCCGTCTGTTTTTATTTCGTTCATTATACAATAGGACTGGTAAAATTGCAAAGGTTTTCTACGGATTTTTGACTGGAATACGTCAATACTTTAAAAAATAAAAAAAGACAGGGGAATGACTTGAAATGCAAGACACATTTTCGTATAATGAGGTTCGTCAGATAAAAACAGAATAGCAGAAATCCATTAAGGGAGAATATATATGGAAAAAAAGACATTTGTGACAAAGGAAAAGCTGGAAGAAATTGTAAAGGAATACCCAACTCCTTTTCATTTATACGATGAAAAAGGTATCCGGGAAAATGCTCAGGCCATGAAGGAGGCTTTTGCATGGAATAAAGGGTTTAAAGAATATTTTGCAGTCAAAGCAACACCAAATCCATTCTTGATTGAGATTTTAAGAGGGTATGGCTTTGGCTGTGACTGTTCTTCGTATACAGAACTTATGCTGTCGAAAGCCATTGGCTGTGTGGGCGAGGATATTATGTTTTCTTCTAATGACACTCCGGCGGAGGAATTCCAGTATGCCAACGAACTGGGCGCTACCATTAATTTAGATGATATTACCCACATTGCATACCTGGAAAAGGCCATTGGTACACTGCCGAAGCGTATAAGCTGCCGTTATAATCCGGGCGGGGTGTTTGAAGTCTGCAACGGAATCATGGACAATCCGGGAGATGCCAAGTACGGCATGACAGAAGAACAGATTTTTGAGGCGTTCCGGATTTTGAAAAGCAAGGGAGTGGAAGAGTTTGGTATTCATGCGTTCCTGGCCAGCAACACGGTGACAAACGAATACTACCCCATGCTGGCAAAGCGCCTCTTTGAACTGGCAGTGCGCCTGGAAAAAGAAACCGGAGCAAAGGTCTGCTTTATTAATCTGTCCGGCGGTGTGGGAATTCCTTACAGACCGGAAGAAACACCTAATGATATCCGTGTTATCGGAGAAGGGGTGCGTAAGGTATATGAAGAAGTGCTTACTCCGGCAGGCATGGGTGATGTGGCTATCTACACCGAACTGGGGCGTTTTATGATGGGCCCTTACGGCTGTTTGGTAACAAAGGCCATTCATGAGAAACATACTCATAAGGAGTATATCGGAGTAGACGCCTGTGCGGTAAACCTCATGCGTCCGGCTATGTATGGGGCGTATCACCACATTACTGTTATGGGAAAAGAAAAGGAGCCGTGTAATTACAAATATGATGTGACAGGTTCTCTGTGTGAAAACAATGATAAGTTCGCAGTGGACAGAATGCTTCCGAAAATCGACAAAGGGGATTTGCTGGTGATTCACGACACCGGCGCTCACGGCTTTGCCATGGGATATAATTACAATGGAAAACTGAAATCTGCGGAAATTCTGCTGAAAACTGACGGAAGCACCCAGCTAATCCGTAGGGCAGAGACACCGAAGGATTATTTCGCAACTTTTGACTGCTTTGATTTTTATAAGAAGCTGGACTGCAATCAGTAAAATTAGATTAAAATAGAATTAAAATTCAAAAAAATGCTTGCAATTTGAAAAGAGTTATGCTAAGATAGCTATTGTTCCGTTAGGAAATGCCGGCGTGTCGGAATGGCAGACGAGGCAGACTCAAAATCTGTTGTGGGCAACCACGTATGGGTTCAAGTCCCATTGCCGGCAGTTATTTATGAATGAAGGAAGATAGAAAGAGGCTGAAAATCCGCTAAAATCAAGGGTTTCAGCCTCTTTTATTTACTTTGGGCCGGAATGGTTTTTCTTTTACAAGAAATCAGGTTTCCATGATTGATGAATCTATAGAAAAAACGGCGCCTGAAATGGGGCCTGGTGCTGTTTTTTTAAATTTATTTAACTTTTTTAATACCCAGGTTCGTGATAAAATAGAAATATGTGAACAGAAAGAAGGGAAAATATGACAGCAAAATGTAAGGTTGGACTAGTTTTGGAAGGCGGCGGTATGCGAGGCGCATTTACAGCGGGAGTTCTGGATTATTTTCTGGACAAAAATCTGTCTTTTCATACTTGTATCGGAGTGTCGGCAGGAGCCTGCCACGCCTGCAGTTTCCTGTCCAAGCAGAAACGGCGGGGATTTGAAACCAATACGGATTATTTGGAAGATGAGGCTTACTGCAGTTTCAAAAATCTTATTAAAACAGGGGATTTGTTTGGTGTGGATATGTGTTACCGGAAAATTCCGGAAGAATTGAATCCCTATGACTATCAGGCATTTTCTAACAATCCTACAGAATTTTACGTCACAGTAACCAACTGTAAAACAGGAGAAGCAGAGTATAAGAAGATTACGGATATGCACAGAGGGATTCATTATGTGCGGGCTTCCAGCTCCCTGCCCCTGCTTTCGCGGACGGTCTGGATCAAAAATACCCCGTATCTGGACGGGGGAATTGCAGATTCCATTCCTGTAAAACAATCGGAAAAGCTGGGAAACGACAAGCAGGTAGTGGTGCTGACCCGACAGAGAGGATACCGTAAAGAGCCCAATAAAGCCATGCCTGCAGCCTATCTGCGGTATCGAAGAGAGTTTCCGAAGCTGGTAGCGCGTATGAAAAACAGACACCTGGATTATAATGCAGCGCTTGATTATCTGTACGAAGAAGAAAAGAAGGGAAATGTTTTCATTATTTGTCCGGAAAAACCTGTGGAAATAGGCAGAATTGAAAAGAATCGGGAAAAATTGGAACATCTGTACGAAGAAGGATACACTACAGCAGAAAAAACAGGCAGTGCACTGCTTGACTTTATGAAATAACGGCAGAGGAAAGGAGAAATCTATGGGAGTGACAACATTTGCAGCAATAGATGTAGGTTCCTACAATGTCTGTATGGATATTTACGAAATATCCCCAAGAAGAGGAATACGGTGTATTAATGAAGTGAGAAGCCGTCTGGAAATCGGCCGGGAAACCTATGGGGAAGGAAAAATCACCTTTGCAACAGCGAAAGAACTGTGCCGCGTTCTAAAAGATTTTACAGAAATTATGAAGGAATATCAGGCAGAGGCGTACCGGGCCTGTGCCACCAGTACACTCCAGGAAGCGAAAAACGTCTGGATTGTGATGGAGCAGGTATATCAGAAAACGGGTATTCGGGTGGAAATACTCAGTAATTCAGAGCAGCGTTTTTACGGTTACAAGTCTGTGGCAGCCAAAGAGGCGTCTTTTGCAAAGATAATTCAGAAAGGCACCGCTGTCATGGAAGTGGGCGGAGGAAACGTACAGATTTCTCTTTTTGACAAGGATATGCTGGTCACCACTCAGAATTTTAAGATGGGAAGTTTGAGGATTAAAGAACTTCTGTTGCCGTTGGAAAAAGAAACTTCCCATTATGAACGTTTGGTAGAGGAACTGGTACATAACCAGATTCTGGGGTTTAAAAAACTCCATTTCAAGGACCGAAGGGCAGATCATATTATTCTGATGGGCAATACGTTTATGGAACGTCTTTTTGAGAGAAAGACCACCATGACAGAAAGCAGAACCATCAGTTATGAAACTTTTATGGAGGAATATGCATGGGTTATGGCACATTCCGCAGAAGAGGTTTCCGTGAAGCTGGGCGTTTCCCTGGAATATGCGGAGATTATGGTACCGGCCATGATTATTTACCGCGTATTTATCGAGGAACTGGGCGGACAGACCATGTGGCTGCCGGGAACACATTTGAATGACGGTGTGGCTTATGATTACGCAGAGCGGCATAAACTGATTAAGAGCAGGCACAATTTTGAAAATGATATTCTTGTGTCTGCCAAAAATATTGCGAAGCGGTATATGAGTGGAAAGAACCACACCCAGGCTGTGGCGAAGAATGCCCTGGCGATTTTCGACAGTATGAAAAAGGTGCACGGTATGGGGGCAAGAGAGCGGCTTTTACTGCAGATAGCCATTCTGCTTCATGACTGCGGCAATTTTATCAGTCTGAGCAATGCTTCGGAATGTGCCTATGAAATCATCATGTCCACGGAAATTATCGGATTGTCCCACAGGGAACGGGAAATGATTGCCAATGTGGTGAAATTTATTAAAAAGCCGTTTCAGTATTATGGAAGCGCAGATTCTAAGTCGGAAATTGATCGGAACAGCTATATGACAGCCGCAAAGCTGACTGCAATTATCCGGGTGGCTAATGTGCTGGACAGAAGCCACAGACAGAAGATTGAGGAAATTAAGGCAGCGGTAAAAGACCAGGAATTGCTGCTTACAGTGACGGCCAGAGAAGACCTTGCTCTGGAGAAAGGGCTTTTGCCGGAACAGGCGGACTTTTTTGAGGAAATTTTCAGTATCCGTCCTGTGCTGAAAGTCAGGAAACGGAAATAAGGAGGAGTAAGAGGATGGATTTTAAGGCATATACGAAACCGGAATATTACCGCAACAGAGAACTGAGCTGGCTGGGCTTTAATGAGAGAGTTTTGTCAGAAGCAAGAGATAAGAGTCTGCCTTTATTTGAGCGATTGAAGTTTTTGAGCATCACGGCTTCTAATCTGGATGAATTTTTTATGATTCGTGTGGCTTCCTTAAAAGATATGGTTCATGCAAAATACACAAAGCCGGATATTGCCGGGCTGTCTCCCAAGGAACAGTTGGCAGAACTGGCGCCTGTGCTTCGGGAGTTTATCCAAATGCAGTACAGCACCTACAACCGCTCTCTTTTGCCGGGGTTGAAAAAAGCAGGGCTTGTAGTGGTGGAAAAACACGAAAATTTAAATAAAGAGCAGAAAGAATTCGTGGATAAATATTTTGACGAAACCATTTATCCGGTGCTTACACCTATGGCTATGGACAGCGCCAGACCCTTTCCCCTTATCCGCAACAAAACCTTAAATATCGGCGCTCTGATTGCAAAGAAAAATAAAAAAAACAAAGAAGAACTGGAATTTGCCACTGTGCAGGTTCCCTCTGTGCTGCCGAGAATTGTGGAAATTCCCTGTGAGAAGGAGGGGAAAAAAGCGGTGGTGCTTCTGGAAGAGGTCATTGAGAGGAACATCGGCAAGCTGTTTTTAAGCAACCAGGTGGTATGTGCCTGCCCATACCGGATTATCCGAAATGCAGATTTGACTATAGATGAAGATGAGGCGGCAGACCTTTTGAATGAAATTCAAAAACAACTGAAAAAGAGACAGTGGGGAGAGGTTATCCGTCTCGATGTCAATGAAAAAATGGATGCACGTCTGCTGAATATCCTGAAAACAGAATTTAAGATGAAGGAGGAAGACGTATTTGCAGTCAATGGGCCTCTGGATTTGACTTTTCTTATGAAAATGTATGGTCTGGAGGGGTTTGAGGATTTGAAACTCACCCAGCATGTGCCAGCCCTGGTTCCTCAGATGATGACAGAGGAGGATATTTTTACGCAGATACGGAGACAGGATATTCTTTTGCACCATCCGTTTATGACCTTTGCCCCTGTAGTGGATTTTGTCCGCCAGGCCTCCAAAGATCCCCAGGTACTTGCCATTAAGCAGACCCTGTATCGCGTCAGCGGCAATTCACCGATTATTGCAGCCCTGGCTCAGGCGGCGGAGAACGGA
Organism: Candidatus Blautia stercoravium; assembly: GCA_019114495.1. GTDB lineage: Bacteria > Bacillota > Clostridia > Lachnospirales > Lachnospiraceae > Blautia > Blautia stercoravium. The sequence goes on along the minus strand of DXFK01000182.1, from coordinate 19,114 downwards.
AAACAGGTGACCGTACTGGTAGAATTAAAAGCCCGGTTTGATGAGGAAAACAACATTGTGTGGGCAAAGAAGCTGGAAAAGGCAGGCTGCCATGTTATCTATGGGCTTCTGGGGCTGAAAACCCACAGCAAAATTACCCTGGTGGTGCGAAAGGAAGAAGAGGGAATCCGCAGATATGTTCATCTGGGTACGGGAAATTACAACGATTCCACGGCAAAGCTGTATACAGACTGCGGTCTTCTCACCTGCTCGGAAAAAATCGGTGAAGACGCTACCGCTGTCTTTAATATGCTTTCCGGTTATTCAGAGCCAAAAAGCTGGAATAAACTGGTGGTAGCGCCTATCTGGATGCGGGATCGTTTTCTGCATCTCATTGAGATGGAACAAAAAGAAGCGCTGGAAGGACGGGAAGCCAGGATTGTGGCCAAGATGAATTCTCTTTGCGACAGGGATATTATTGCAGCCCTGTATGCTGCCAGTGCGGCAGGTGTGAAGATTGACCTGATTGTCCGTGGAATCTGCTGTCTGAAGACGGGAATTTCAGGTATCAGTGAAAATATTACTGTGCGCTCCATAGTGGGAAATTACCTGGAACACAGCCGGATTTTCTATTTCTGCAGCGGAGGCAAGGAACAGATTTTTATGGGAAGTGCGGACTGGATGCCAAGAAATCTGGATAAGAGAGTGGAAATTGTGTTCCCGGTGGAAGATAAGGATATTAAAGAAGAAATTAAACACATACTCCATATGCAGCTGACGGATAATGTAAAGGCCCATGTACTGCAGCCGGACGGAAGCTATGAAAAGATTGACAAAAGAGGAAAACAACTGGTGAATTCTCAGGAATATTTCTGCCGGGAGGCGGACGAGAGAGCCAGAATTCCGAAGCAGGCAGGAGATGAACGGGTATTTATACCGGCAGAGGCTCCGGAAGAGGAGTAAGAGAAAAGGTATGCGGCGTGAAAAGGGGAACTTTCTGGAGTTTTCTTTCATACCGCATACCTTTTTGTGAAAATCGAGAAGAAGGTTTTGGTCTTTAAGAACACAGTTCTTCCAGTACAGAGTAGGGAATCTGCAGATTTCCCTGTCCGCAGCCCAAGTCAATGTGAGGTTTGTTGGCGCCGTGGAAATCACTGCCACCGGAATATTTGAGCCCATAGCGCTTGGCAAGCTTTGTCATACGTATCTGGTCGGAAGGGGTGTAGGTGGAATACAGGGTTTCCATGCCGTCCATCCCTGCTTTTTTCAGTTTATCCAGAAAGCTTTCCAGGCGTTCTTTAGAAAGGCGGCACAAAAGCGGATGAGCGAAAATAGCTTTTCCTCCGCCTTGGTGAATCAGTTCAATGGCCTGAAAGGGAGTGACTTTCTCTCTGGGGACGTAACATCTGGCATGGTCGCCCAGATAACGGTCAAAGGCTTCTTTTATGGAACTCACATAGTGATGTTCCAGCAGAAACCTGGCAAAATGTGCCCTTGTCCAGACGCTGTCCGGAAAACTTTTTTCCATTTCCTTTCGGGTAATGTCTATGTTTTCTTTTTGCAGAAGGGACAGGACTTTGTCGTTTCGCAGTTCTCTGGAAGCTTTGAATTCCCGGAGAGTTTTCTGGAAATTCTCCTTGCTGCAGTCAATGTCCAGTCCTATAATGTGTACGTCCCGGTTTTGCCAGGTGGTGGACAGTTCAATGCCGGCCACTACTTCAAGTCCGGTGTTTTGGGCCGCCTTTTGGGCTGCCGAAATACCATCTGTGGTGTCATGGTCCGTAAGCGCAAAGGCTGCCAGCCCTTTTTGCAGAGCATAAGAAACTAGTTCTTCGGGGGTAAAGGTGCCGTCAGAAATTGTGGAATGTACATGCAAATCAACAAATTTTTCCATAAGAACCTCCTGTGTGACGGGAATATTTTTTGATAATAACAAAAATGGGAAATACTCAGCTGAGTATTTCCCAAAAGCAGTTCGTACGGGAATCGAACCCGTGTTTCCGCCGTGAGAGGGCGGCGTCTTAACCGCTTGACCAACGAACCGTACTTGCATATAATACAGGATAATAAGAAGAATGTCAAGGGGTTTTTTGAAAAAAATAAAAATGCTAAAATGGGTAAAAAGTTTCTTGACACACAGAACAAATGTTCTTTATAATGGAAGAACAAAGAAAAAAGGTTTGAAAATATGGGAGAAATGAGATATGATACAGAAGTCTTTACAGATATTTACAGACTTTAGGCAGGGGTTCTTTGTCTGAAAATCAAGGAAAGGTGACAACAATATGGAATGGGAGTTTGCGATTCTGGATAAGATGCAAGAGATGCATCATCCTGTACTTACGAAAATTATGGCATTTGTTACCATGCTGGGAGAGGCAGGCTGGTTCTGGATATTGCTGGGCGTGATACTGCTGTGCACCAAAAAATCCCGCAAGTGCGGGATGGCGGTTCTTCTGGCCCTGGTGCTGGATTTTCTTCTGGCAAATGTAATTTTAAAACCACTGGTGGCCCGTCCCCGTCCCTGCTGGATAAATGATACAGTAGAGCTTCTGGTGCGGGTTCCGAAGGATTATTCCTTCCCCTCCGGGCATACCATGGCCTCTTTTGCGGCAGCAGGGGCTTTGCTTCTTACAGAGAAGAAATTGGGAATCTGCAGTCTGGTACTGGCCTTCTTTATGGGAATTTCCAGATTGTATTTTTATGTACATTTTCCCACAGATGTTTTGGCCGGTATGGTGCTTGGCCTGCTCTGCGGATTTGCAGGGGTATTTTTGATGAAAAATCTGATGAAGAAAGGTTAATGAAAATGGCGAAAAAGAATACTTATGATGCCAGCAGTATTACGGTGCTGGAAGGACTGGAAGCAGTGCGGAAGCGTCCGGGAATGTATATCGGAAGCGTTTCCCGCAAAGGTCTGAATCATTTGATTTATGAAATTGTAGATAATGCAGTGGACGAACACCTGGCAGGTTTCTGTAAAAACATCCGGGTGACTTTGGAGGCAGACGGTTCCGCTACAGTAGAGGATGACGGAAGGGGAATTCCGGTGGGCATGCACGAAAAGGGAATGTCTGCGGAGCGTCTGGTTTTCACTACCCTGCATGCAGGCGGAAAGTTTGATGATTCTGTATACAAGACAAGCGGCGGACTGCATGGTGTGGGTTCGTCGGTTGTCAATGCCCTGTCTGCTTACCTGGATATTAAAATCAGTACGGGAGGGTATGTGCACCATGACCATTATGAGAGAGGTGTGCCTACTATAGAACTGGAGGACGGACTGCTTCCTAAGCTGGGACGGACAAAAGCCACGGGAACCTTGGTGAATTTCCTGCCGGATGCAGAGATTTTTGAGAAAACCAGATTCTCTTCTACGGAAGTGAAAAGCAGACTGCATGAAACCGCATATTTGAATCCGGAACTGACTATTGTATTTGAGGATAAAAGGGCAGAAAATCCGGAACGGATTGTGTATCATGAGCCGGACGGCATTGTAGGCTTTATTAAAGATATGAATAAGAAGAGCGAAGTGGTGCATGAACCCGTTTATTTTAAAGGGGAATGTGACGGTATTACCGTGGAAGCGGCTTTTCAGTATGTCAACGAGTTTCGGGAAAATGTCCTGGGATTCTGCAACAATATTTATAATTCAGAGGGTGGCACTCATCTGACTGGATTTAAGACTACGTTTACTTCTGTGATGAACACATATGCCAGAGAACTGGGAATTTTGAAGGAAAAGGATGCCAATTTTACCGGGGCAGATGTGAGAAACGGTATGACGGCTGTGGTTTCTATTAAACATCCGGCGCCTCGCTTTGAAGGACAGACCAAGACAAAGCTGGACAATCAGGATGCATCTAAAGCTACGAGCAAGGTGACGGGGGAAGAGATCGTCCTATATTTTGACCGGAATCTGGATGTGCTGAAAAGTGTGTTGGCCTGTGCGGAAAAATCTGCAAAAATCAGAAAAACAGAAGAAAAGGCAAAGAACAATCTTCTCACTAAGCAGAAATATTCCTTTGATTCCAATGGAAAACTGTCTAACTGTGAAAAGAGAGACCCTTCGCTTTGTGAAATCTTTATTGTAGAGGGGGATTCTGCAGGGGGCAGCGCTAAGACGGCAAGAGACAGAAGCTTTCAGGCAATTCTGCCTATCAGGGGAAAGATTTTGAATGTAGAAAAGGCAACCATTGATAAAGTGCTTGCCAATGCAGAAATTAAGACTATGATTAATGCCTTTGGCTGCGGTTTTTCAGAAGGATATGGAAATGATTTCGATATTACGAAGCTGCGTTACGATAAGATTATTATTATGGCCGATGCTGATGTGGACGGAGCCCATATTTCCACCTTGCTGCTTACGCTGTTTTACCGCTTTATGCCGGAATTAATCTACGAGGGACATGTATATGTTGCCATGCCGCCTCTGTATAAAGCCATGCCATCCAAAGGAAAAGAAGAATACCTCTATGATGACAAGGCGCTGGAACATTACAGAAAGAGGCATAAAGGACCGTTTACGCTCCAGAGATACAAGGGTCTGGGAGAAATGGACGCCCAGCAGCTCTGGGAGACCACGTTAAATCCAGAGACCCGTATGCTGCGTCTGGTGGAAATCGAAGATGCGAGAATGGCCTCTGAAGTGACGGAGGTGCTGATGGGAACAGAAGTGCCGCCCAGAAAGGCGTTTATTTATGAACATGCCCGTGACGCGGAATTAGATATATAGGAGAAGCAGTATGGCTGAAAATCAGGATAATATTATCAGAACCGAGTATTCGGAAATCATGCAGAAGTCGTATATTGACTATGCCATGAGTGTTATTATAGCCCGTGCCCTGCCGGATGTGCGGGACGGATTAAAACCGGTACAGAGAAGGACTCTGTACGATATGTATGAACTGGGAATCCGTTATGACCGGCCTTACCGGAAGTGTGCCCGTATTGTGGGAGACACCATGGGTAAATACCACCCCCATGGGGACAGTTCTATTTACGAAGCCCTGGTGGTTATGGCTCAGGACTTTAAAAAGGGACAGCCTCTGGTAGACGGACATGGAAATTTTGGTTCCATTGAAGGCGACGGTGCGGCGGCTATGCGATATACAGAAGCAAGGCTGCAGAAAATCACCCAGGAAGTCTATCTGGGGGATTTGGATAAAAATGTAGTAGATTTTGTGTCTAACTTTGATGACACAGAGAAAGAGCCGGAGATACTTCCGGTGCGTGTGCCAAACCTCTTGGTAAACGGTGCGGACGGCATCGCGGTAGGTATGGCAACCAGTATTCCGCCTCACAATCTGGGAGAAGTACTGGACGGCGTTATTGCCTATATGAAGAACAATGAGATTACCACCAGGGAACTGATGAATTATGTAAAGGGACCGGATTTCCCCACCGGCGGCATTGTGGTCAATAAGGATGAACTGCTTTCTATTTATGAGAGCGGAACCGGAAAGATAAAAGTCAGAGGGAAGGTGGAAATCCAAAAGGGAAAGAACGGGAAAAATCTGTTGGTGATTACGGAAATTCCCTATACCATGATAGGCGCCAATATTGGTAAATTTTTAAATGATGTGGCGGCGCTCAGCGAAACAAAGAAGACTACGGATATTGCTGATATTTCCAATCAGTCCTCCAAAGAGGGAATCCGTATTGTGCTGGAACTGAAAAAGGGCGCGGATATTGCAAATCTCACCAATATGCTCTATAAAAAGACCAGGCTGGAGGATACCTTTGGGGTGAATATGCTGGCCGTGGCGCAGGGAAGACCGGAGACACTGGGATTAAAGCAGATTATTGAGCATCATGTGGATTTCCAGTTTGAGGTGACAACCAGAAAGTATAACAATCTTCTGAAAAAAGAAAGAGAAAATCAGGAGATTCAGGAAGGGCTCATACAGGCCTGTGATGTCATTGATTTGATTATTGAGATTTTAAGAGGCAGCAAGAGCAGAGAGCAGGTAAAGAACTGCCTTATCAGCGGCATTACGGAAGGTATCCTCTTTAAGACAAAGACCAGTGAACGTCAGGCGAAAAAACTGCGCTTTACGGAACGCCAGGCGGGGGCCATTCTGGATATGCGTCTTTATAAGCTCATTGGACTGGAAATGGAGACTCTGGTGGCAGAACATGCGGAGACACTGAAAAAAATTGCGCGGTATGAAGATATTCTCAACCATTATGATTCCATGGCAGAAGTGATTATAAAAGAGCTGCAGCAGATAAAAAAGGAATACAGCAGACCCAGAAGAACATCTGTGGAAAACGCAGCAGAGGCTGTTTATGAAGAGAAGAAAATCGAAGAGATGGAAGTTGTGTTCCTTATGGACCGTTTTGGTTATGTGCGTACTATGGACAAGGGGATTTATGAACGCAATAAGGAAGCGGCAGACAGTGAGAATAAATATGTATTTTCCTGTATGAATACAGACAAGATATGTCTCTTTACGGACTCCGGGCGTATGCATTTGGTAAAGGTGCTGGATTTGCCGTATGGGAAACTGCGGGATAAGGGAACTCCGGTAGATAACGTGAGCAATTATGACAGCAGTACGGAGCAGATTGTATTTGTAGGAGCCCAGTCAGCGATAAAAGAAACAAAGATTTGTTTTATGACAGCACAGGGTATGATAAAACTGGTAGACGGAACTGAGTTTGATGTGACCAAGAGAACTATTGCCGCTACGAAGCTGGGAGAAGGGGATAAAGTGGTTCTGGTGCAGAATGCCGGACCTATGGAGTATATGGTACTGCAGACAAAGAGTGGATATTTCCTGAAGTTTTTAAAAGAGGAAATTCCGGAGAAAAAGAAAAATGCTTTGGGTGTCAGAGCCATCCGTATGGATGAGAAAGATGAAGTGGAACATGCTTATATGCTGGAAAGCAGAACAGACTATGAGGTTGTGTACAAAGAAAAAACCATGGTATTGAACAAATTGAAGCTGGCAAAAAGAGACACAAAGGGAACCAAGGTGCGTGTCTGATTTTGTATCCATAAAAAGAAGAGGTGCGGTTTGAAAAGAAAAGGAAACATGTGGGGAGTACTGCTTGCGGCAGTTCTGCTGGCACACAGCATGGCAGGCTGCAGCGCCGGAGAGTGGAAGGAAGCTTTTTCACAGGAAAAGGAAACAGAGATTACCATAGGGAAGCTTCTGAATGAGGACCTTCCGGAAAAGAAACTGGAGGAATCTCAGACTGCTTTATACTATGGATATCAGTCGCTGCCGCAGGAAGAACAGAAAATTTACCGCCAGTTTATCAAAGGGCTGGAGGGATTTCAGGAGGAAATCTCCCTGTCGCCGGTTTCTGAGGAACGGCTGTCTGTGATTGTCAATATGGCGCTGATTGACCATCCGGAATATTTCTGGACAGACGGAACTTTTCAGTACTGGGAAGAAGAATGGAGCGACGGTTCTTCCGCGGGCATGAAGATTGCGCCTACTTATCTGGTAAGTGAAAAAGAAGCGCAGGATTTGAAACGGCAGATAGAGGAAAAAGCGGAAGAATGGCTGGGAACCATTCCGCAGGAAACGGATACTTACGGTAAAATCAAGGCTGTCTATGAGCTTTTGATTCGGAATGTCAGTTATGATGAAAACAGTCCGGACAATCAGAATATCCGCAGTGTGTTTTTGGGCGGAAAAACAGTCTGTATGGGGTATTCCAAAGCAACGCAGTATCTCCTGAATAAAATGGGTATTTTCTGTACGCTGGTTGTGGGAGAGATAGCCGATGAAGAAAATTCCAGTCATGCATGGAATCTGGTGAAAATAGGAGAAAAGTATTACTATGTGGATACGACCTGGGGAAATCCCAACTATGAGGATGGAAGCCAGGCAGAGGTGGAGGTTTATTACAGCTATCTGTGCTGCACAGGGAAATTTCTGGAAGAAACCCATATTCCTAACGACGATATTCCGCTTCCTGTATGCGATGATGACAGCTATAATTATTATAAAAATGCCGGCAGCTGGTATGACAGCTATGATTATAACCAGATTTATAATGTTCTGTTAAGGGATATAAATGCAGGAGCCTGGAAGACCGAACTGTATTTCGGCAGTCAGGAAGCCTATGACCAGGCAGCAGAAGCCTTGGTAAACGGAAGCCTGGTTCAAGATGCGGTGCAGAATGCATCTGTACTCGAACCGGGAGAAGAAATTTCCTGGAACATCTATTCCGGGGGCTCAGACAGGCTGCTGATGCTGGTCTGGAGTGTGCCTGCTAAAAAAGAACTTGCAAGTTCCGGTAAATAGTGTTATCCTATTAGAGAACTAGATAATAACGATAGCATAAGAGTGGGCCAAAGGGTCCACTCTTATCATTTGTGCAAAGGATGTAAGTGTGAATGACAAGCCGAAGGAAGGTGAAAACGTGAGTAAGAAAGAAATATATGAACAGAAAGCAGAAGCGCTCATTGAGCCCATTGTGGCTGATCATGGTTTTGAACTGGTAGACGTGGAATATGTAAAGGAAGGCAGCAGTTTTTATCTGCGGGCATACATTGATAAACCCCAGGGGATTACAGTGGAAGACTGTGAGGTTGTGAGCCGGGCCTTTTCCGAGAAGCTGGATGAAGAAGACTTTATTGAGGATACTTATATTATGGAGGTCAGTTCTCCGGGACTTGGAAGACCTTTGAAAAAAGAAAAGGATTACAAACGAAGCATGGGAAAGGAACTGGAAATCAGAACTTACCGCGCGGTGAACAGGGAAAAGGAATTTTATGGAATCTTGACGGCATATGATGAAAACAGTGTAACCATTGATTGTGAGGGAGAAGAAAAAACCTTCCAGAAATCAGACATTGCACTGATACGTCTTGCTTTTGATTTTTAAAACCATAGAACCATAGAGAGTTTAGGAGGAAATAAAAAATGAACACAGAGTTATTAGAAGCGCTGAATATTCTGGAAAAAGAAAAATCCATCAGCAAAGACACATTATTGGAGGCGATTGAGCAGTCTTTGCTTCAGGCGTGCAAAAACCATTTTGGAAAGGCAGACAACATCAAGGTCAATATTAACCATGAGACCTGCGACTTCAGCGTATTCGCTGAAAAAACCGTAGTAGAAGAAGTTATGGACCCTGTGACAGAAATTAGCCTGGCAGACGCAAAGATGATGAATTCTCAGTATGCCCTGGGAGATGTGGTGAATGTGGAAGTAAAATCAAAGGAATTCGGACGTATTGCCACACAGAATGCCAAGAACGTGATTTTGCAGAAAATCCGCGAAGAAGAAAGAAAAGTAATCTTTAACCAGTATTACGGAAAAGAACGTGATATTGTCACGGGTATTGTTCAGAGAAGCATGGGAAGAAACTACAGCATTAATCTGGGCAAGGCCGATGCGGTTCTGACAGAAAACGAGCAGGTGAAGACAGAAGTATTCCAGCCTACAGAGAGAATCAAGCTGTATATTCTGGAGGTCAAGGATACACCAAAGGGACCGAAGATTCTGGTTTCCAGAACCCATCCGGAATTGGTAAAACGCCTATTTGAAGCAGAGGTTACGGAAGTAAAGGACGGAACAGTTGAAATTAAGAGCATTGCCAGAGAAGCCGGTTCCCGTACCAAAATTGCCGTATGGAGCAATGATCCCGACGTAGACCCGGTTGGTGCATGCGTTGGTATGAACGGCGCCAGAGTCAATTCTATTGTAGAGGAGTTAAGAGGCGAAAAAATTGATATTATCAATTGGAGTGAGAACCCGGCTCTGCTGATTGAAAATGCATTGAGCCCGGCAAAGGTTATCTCTGTTATGGCAGACCCGGAAGAGAAAACAGCTATGGTTATCGTACCGGATTTCCAGTTGTCCCTGGCTATTGGTAAAGAAGGACAGAATGCCAGACTGGCAGCCAGACTGACAGGTTTCAAGATTGATATTAAAAGTGAGACACAGGCCAGAGAGGCCGGTGACTTCCAGTATTACGAAAACGGGGAAGAGCCTCAGGAGTATACAGAGGAAGAACCAGCACAGAATTATACAGGACAGGACTATGCAGAGGAGTCAGAGGACGCTGAAGAAGCATACGCAGACCCGGAAGAAGAAACGGAAGAGTAAGGTGGCGCTATGAGTACAGTACGGAAAATTCCTATGCGCAAATGCGTGGGCTGTGGGGAAATGAAGAGTAAAAAAGAAATGCTCCGTGTTTTAAAGACAACGGAGGATGAAATTATTCTGGATGCTACAGGCCGTAAAAACGGAAGAGGAGCGTATTTGTGTTTTGACAAAGGTTGTCTGGAAAAAGCCATAAAAAATAAAGGGCTTGAGAGGTCTTTAAAAACAGCCATACCAAAAGAAATGTATGAGAGACTGACAAAGGAGTTTGAAAAGATTGAACAGTCATAAAGAACTGTCCCTTCTGGGACTTGCGGCAAAAGCCGGAAAGATTGTCAGCGGAGAGTTTGCCACAGAAAATGCTGTAAAGGCGGGAAAGGCTTTTCTGGTGCTTGTGGCAGAGGACGCGTCGGACAACACGAGAAAAAAATTCAAAGATATGTGTACGTATTATGAAGTACCTTTTTATATTATCGGAACAAAGGAGGAGTTGGGAAGCGCCATAGGAAAAGAATATCGGGCATCATTAGCGCTGACAGATGAAAATTTTGCTGTGGCAACGGTGGAAAAGCTGCAAAAAACAGGACATTAACACGTAGAAGGAGGGCAATATATGTCAAGGGTTTACGAACTCGCAAAAGAGTTAAACAAAAGCAATAAGGAGATTTTAGATTTTCTGAAATCCAAAAATATAGAGTTAAAAAGCCATATGAGCAATGTGGATGAAGCACAGGCCGATATGGTAAGAGCAAATTACAGAAAGGGAAATGTCTCTTCTGCAGGTGGAAATGCTGCTAAGCAGGAAGACGGTGAAAAACCAAAGAAAAAAATTATTCAGGTGTTCCGCCCTCAGAATGCCAGTCGTATGCCAGAGCACAGACAGAAACCCAAGCGTCAGGCAAATGACAGCCAGGAACAGAAAAACAATGAAAAACGACAGAATAACCGGCAGGGAGAAAACAGAGGTACACAGGAATCCATGAGACAGGAGAACAGAAACAACCGTCCAAATAACAATCGCTATAATAATAACAACGGAAACGGAGAAGGCCGTCCGAATAATAATCGTTATAACAGCAATAATAATGGGGAGAATCGCTCCAACAACCGAAACAACGGGGAAAACCGCCCCAACAACCGCTACAATGGAAACAACAACGGAGAACGTTCTAACAACCGTTACAATGGAAATAACAATGGAGAGCGTTCCAATGGCCGCTATAACGGAAACAATAACGGAGAACGTTCCAATGGCCGCTACAATGGAAACAACAACGGAGAGCGTTCCAACAACCGTTACAATGGAAACAATGGAGAGCGATCCAATGGCCGTTTTGGCGGAAATAACAATGGAGAGCGTTCCAACAATCGTTTCGGCGGAAGAAACGAGAGCAGAGGCGGCGAAGGAAGAAGAGACCAGGGCAGCAAGTTTGATGCACCGAAGCTGGAGTTTGTAGAAAAAGACAGCCGCAAGGCCAACAGAGAAAATAAGAAAAAAGACAATAAGAGGGACGATTACCAGAATCAGAGCAAACGCCCGAATCAGGGAGGCCGCCGTCAGACCCAGAGAATTCCAAAGGCTATGCAGTTACAGAAGCCAATCGCCCATCCGAAGGAAGAAAAGAGAGAGGAAGTAAAGGAAATCACACTTCCGGAAAAAATGACCATTCGCGAATTGGCCGAAAAGATGAAAATGCAGCCGTCTGTCATTGTGAAAAAACTGTTTCTGGAAGGCATTATGGTTACCGTAAACCATGAAATCGACTTTGAAAAGGCACAGGAAATTGCACTGGATTATGACATCATTGCAGAGCAGGAAGAAAAGGTAGACGTTATCGAAGAACTTCTGAAAGAGGACGAAGAAGACGAAAGCACGCTGGTTTCCAGACCGCCTGTTGTCTGTGTTATGGGTCACGTTGACCACGGTAAAACTTCTCTTCTGGACTGTATCCGAAAGACACATGTGACAGACAGAGAAGCCGGAGGTATTACCCAGCACATCGGCGCTTACATGGTAAATGTAGACGGTCAGAAGATTACTTTCCTGGATACACCGGGACATGAGGCGTTTACAGCTATGCGTATGCGCGGGGCCAATGCCACAGATATCGCCATTTTAGTGGTTGCTGCAGACGACGGTGTTATGCCGCAGACAGTAGAGGCTATTAACCATGCAAAAGCAGCAGGGGTAGAAATCATTGTTGCCATCAACAAGATTGATAAACCAAGTGCCAATATTGAAAGAGTAAAACAGGAATTATCCGAATACGAACTGATTCCGGAGGACTGGGGCGGAAGCACCATTTTTGCACCGGTATCCGCACATACAGGAGAAGGCATTGACAATCTTCTGGAGATGATTCTTCTGACTGCAGAGGTTGCGGAATTAAAGGCAAATCCAAACAGAAGAGCCAGGGGTCTGGTTATCGAAGCAGAATTGGATAAAGGAAAAGGCCCTGTGGCAACCATTCTGGTACAGAAAGGTACCCTTCGTGTGGGTGACTTTATTGCAGCAGGCGCAAGTTCGGGTAAAGTCCGTGCTATGATTGATGATAAAGGAAGAAAAGTAAAAGAAGCAGGTCCTTCCACGCCAGTGGAAATCCTGGGACTCAGCGATGTGCCAAATGCAGGAGAAATCCTGGTAGTAACAGAAAACGACAAGGAAGCCAAAAACTTTGCGGCAACCTTTGTTTCTGAAAATAAAAACCGTCTGTTGGAAGAAACCAAGGCAAAGATGTCTCTGGATGATTTGTTCACCCAGATTCAGGCAGGTAATTTAAAAGAACTGCCGATTATTGTAAAAGCAGACGTACAGGGTTCTGTAGAAGCGGTAAAACAGAGTCTGGTAAAACTGTCCAACGAAGAAGTTGTGGTAAAAGTTATTCATGGCGGTGTTGGTTCCATTACAGAATCAGACGTTACTCTGGCCAGCGCATCCAATGCCATTATCATTGGCTTTAACGTGCGTCCGGATGCCACTGCAAAATCTGTGGCGGAGCAGGAGGGCGTGGATTTGCGTCTTTACCGCGTCATCTACCAGGCTATTGAGGATGTAGAGGCAGCTATGAAGGGTATGTTAGACCCTGTATTTGAAGAAAAAGTCATCGGACACGCAGAAGTACGTCAGATATTCAAGGCTTCCGGTGTGGGTAATATTGCAGGTTCTTATGTGCTGGACGGTATTTTCCAGAGAAACTGCAAGGTTCGCATCACCAGGGAGGGTGAGCAGATATTTGAAGGTGCGCTGGCGTCTCTGAAGCGCTTCAAAGATGACGTGAAGGAAGTAAAAGCCGGCTATGAATGTGGCCTGGTATTTGAAGATTTCAACGATATTAAAGAAGAAGACAAAGTAGAAGCATATATTATGGTGGAAGTTCCGAGATAAGCTGCCAGACAGCAAAAGGCGGGAGGCTTTCGCCGGAACAGGAAGTAGAATATGAGAAAAAACAGTATTAAAAATACCCGGGTAAATGCAGAAGTACAGCATGAGCTGGCGAATTTAATCCGGGAAGGAATCAAAGACCCGCGCATCCACCCCATGACCTCTGTGACAGCAGTAGAGGTGGCGCCGGATTTAAAAACCTGCAGAGCCTACATCAGTGTTCTGGGAGACGGGGAAGCTAAGAAAAATACTATTGCAGGATTAAAAAGTGCGGAAGGCTATATCCGTAGACAGCTTGCAAAGCGTATCAATCTTAGAAACACTCCGGAAATCCGTTTTATTCTGGATGAATCCATTGAATATGGAGTGACCATGTCAAAACTCATTGATGAGGTGGCCGGAAATGCGGGTGAACAGGAGGTTTTGGAAGATGGAGAAGATAACCAGTGAATTAAAGGGAATCCGCACAGCAGCCATTGCCGGACATGTACGTCCGGACGGTGACTGCGTGGGGGCCTGTATGGGATTGTATTTGTATCTGAAAGAGAATTATCCGGAAATCGAAACCGATATTTATCTGGAGTCCCCAAAGGAAAGTCTGCTGTTTCTGCAGGGAACAGAGGATATAAAGACTGCTTATACAGAAGAAAAAATCTATGACGTGTTTTTTGTATTAGATAACAGTGTGAGAAATCGTATAGGTGTGGCTCTGGAAGCATTTGAGGCAGCCCGAAAAACCATTTGCATTGACCATCATATCAGCAATAAAGGGTTTGCGGAAATCAATGTGATTCAGCCGGAGGCCAGTTCCGCTTCCGAGGTTTTGTATACACTTCTGGAAAAGGAAAAGGTGACAAAGCCAGTGGCGGAAGCCCTGTACACAGGCATTGCCAATGACACAGGAGTTTTTCAGTATTCCTGTACTTCGCCTCAAACGATGCGGATTGCGGCGGAATTAATGGAAAAAGGAATCAATTTTTCTAAAATCGTAGACAAATCTTTTTATGAAAAAACTTATATACAGAATCAGATTCTGGGAAGATGCCTGATGGAAAGCCTCCTGGTTTTAGACGGACAGTGTATCATTGGTGTTGTACGCAGAAAGGATATGGATTTTTATCATGTAGAGCCAAAGGACTTGGATGGCATTGTGCAGCAGCTTCGTGTCACAAAAGGCGTAGAAGTAGCAGTGTTCCTCTACGAACAGAAGGTACAGGAGTTCAAAGTCAGCCTTCGTTCTAATGGAAAGGTGGATGTCAACGAAGTGGCTTCTTATTTCGGCGGAGGCGGTCATGTAATGGCAGCAGGCTGTACGCTTCAGGGGTCTGCTTATGATGTTATCAATAATCTGCTGCGCTGCGTAGAAAAGCGGCTGCCGGAAAGCTGTGAGAGCAAATGATAAACGGAATTATCAACGTGTATAAGGAAAAGGGATATACTTCCCATGACGTGGTTGCCAGACTTCGCGGAATTCTGCACCAGAAGAAAATCGGACACACAGGCACACTGGACCCGGACGCAGAGGGAGTGCTTCCCGTTTGCCTGGGAAAAGGAACCAAGCTGTGCGGACTGCTGACAGATAAGCGCAAAACCTATGAGGCGGTTCTTCACCTGGGGCTTGATACCGATACACAGGATATTTCGGGAATTGTAAAGCAGAAGTGCGAGGTGCGTGTCTCACAGGAGGAAGTACGGGCCTGCATAGAAAGCTTTGTGGGGGAACAGATGCAGATTCCTCCCATGTATTCGGCACTGAAGGTCAAGGGAAAGAAGCTGTATGAACTGGCAAGAGAAGGCATCGAGGTGGAAAGGCAGCCCCGACCGGTTACTTTTTATGAAATTCGTATCCTGTCCATGGAACTGCCTTTGGTCCGTTTCTCTGTTACCTGCTCAAAAGGAACTTACATACGGACCTTGTGTCATGATATAGGGGAAAAACTGGGCTGCATGGGCTGTATGGAAAGTCTGCTGCGTACCAGGGTGGAACGGTTTGAGATTCAGGACAGTCTGAAGCTGTCTGCCATAGAAGAAAAAAAGGCCCAGGGAAAGCTGGAAGAAGCCATTGTTTCAGTGGAAGAAATGTTTGCAGACTATCCTGCTTTCTACGCCACAGAAATTTTTACGAAAATGCTGCAAAACGGCAATGCCATTCCGGCAGAAAAGCCGGAGCATACAGGCATGGTGCGTATGTATACAGAAACGGGGATCTTTGTGGGACTTTATGAGTGGCAGCAAGCAAAAGGGCAGTATAAGCCGGTGACGATTTTTTCTTCCCCTGAGGACTTTCATTCTGCGGGGGCTTTACAGAAAACGACATAAAGGAGCAGTTATGATTTATACAACAGAAATCCCTCATTTGGAACAGGGAGTACGAAGTGCTGTGACGCTGGGAAAATTTGATGGACTGCACAGAGGGCACCAGAAGCTGATTCACTGCATTAGTGAAAAACGCAGAGAAGACTGCCGGGCTGTGGTCTTTACTTTTGATGTTTCTCCCCGCTCTTATATATTGAAAGTTCCCCCTAAATTTCTGCTCACTTATGAAGAAAGGCGGGAACTTGCCGAAGAAAGAGGGGTAGATATGCTGGCAGAATGTCCCTTTACAGAGGAACTGATGCACATGGAGCCGGAACAGTTTGTAAGAGAATATCTGGTAGAGCGGCTGCATGCAGAATATCTGGCGGTAGGTCCGGATTTTCGTTTTGGACACAATCGGGAGGGAAATCCTCAAATGCTGCAGAAGCTTGGAAAAGATTACGGATTTACTGTGGAAATTGTGGAAAAGGAAAAAGACGGTTCCAGAGATATCAGCAGTACCTATATCCGGGAAGAACTGGAAAAGGGAAATATGGAAAAAGTCAATGGGCTTTTGGGATATACTTATTTTACCAGAGGAGAGATTGTCCATGGAAGACAGCTTGGAAGAACTATCGGTGTCCCTACAGCCAATCTGATTCCGCCGGAAATCAAGAAGCTTCCGCCCAATGGGGTCTATATTACCAAATCTCTGATAAACGGAAAAATTTATGAAGGTATCACCAACGTAGGGTATAAACCTACGGTGCGTGAAAACTTCCTGGGAGTGGAAACCTATCTTTTCTGCTGTAATGAAAATTTGTACGGGCAGGAAGCGGAAGTTCGCTTTTATCAGTATCTGCGTCCGGAAAAGAAATTTAATTCTCTGGAAGATTTGAAAAAGCAGCTCAACCAGGATGTAGAAACAGGTCGAGCGTTTTTTCAAAAATAATATGGACAAGTATGGAAATTTCGCTTATGATAGAAGAAGGATTTTTAAGAAATCCTTTACATATCAGTCCCGAATGAGTGCAGAATGTAGTACAGAGTACAAAACAAAATCATAAAAAGCGTATAATATACAAAAGATAAGCCTGAGGAACGCAAACCTTGGGCTTTTTTCATTTCAAAAAAATAAAAAGGAGTATGTTATGCGGAAAAAGGAAAATAGGGAAAGAATTCAAAAGGGGAAAGACGGTAAAGGAAGCAGAAAAATATATAAAAAGAGTATGTTGGCGGCAGGTTTTCTGGCTTTGGGAGTATTTATGGGAAGTACAGAGGTTTCTGCCATGCCCCAGGAGGAAGAAGAACTGGTGGCATACGCAAATGTCAATACCTGTCTGAATATTCGTACCGGAGCGGGAACAGAGTATGGGGTGTCTGCACAGCTTCCAAAGGAAGGCTGCTGTAAGGTACTGGAAGATGCGGGAGATTGGTGCCGTATTGTATCAGACGGAATTGAAGGCTATGTGTTTAAAGACTATCTGATTATGGGAGTTACAGAGAAAGAATATCTGGCGCTGACCCAGAAGAAAGAGCCTGTGTATGCATATAGGCTTTCATGTCAAACTGCAGACAGTCAGCAGGCGGAGGTTCAGGCAGTCGAGACTTCCGCAGAAATCAGCAAAAAAGGTGAAATGGTCGCTGCATATGCCCTGCAGTTTGTGGGAAATCCTTATGTATGGGGCGGGACAAGCCTTACAAACGGAGCAGACTGTTCCGGATTTGTCCAGAGTGTATATCAGAATTTTGGGGTTTCTCTTCCACGAGTGGCGGCGGATCAGGCGCAGGTAGGGACAAAGATTGCGGTAGAGGAGGCCCAGCCCGGAGATTTGATTTTTTATGCAGATGGGGGCAGTATTTACCATGTGGTTTTGTATATTGGAAACGGCCAGGTGGTGCATGCCAGCAGTGCGGCTACGGGAATTAAGGTGTCAAATGTGTATTGGGAAAATGCGGTGTGGGCGGTAAGGGTATTTTCCGGTTCCTGAAAAAAAGCAGCAGATATGAACAGTGTTCATGAAGTGAAGGCGGACTATTTCACGGAAAGAGTCAATAAACGGAAATGGGCTTTTGTCCAGTCTGGCTACAAGATTGCATAGAAAAAGCAAAAGTTTTATCTTTACATTCCTTTGGGTATATGCTATACTCAAAACGTTGAAGACAGCCGTGGTTCGGAAGCAGGAATCTCCGACCGCTCCTTAATCACAGGCGATAAATGAAAAATATGGAGGACAACAAACATGATTTCTAAAGAAAAGAAACAGGCTATTATGGCAGAATACGCAAGAACACCAGGCGATACAGGTTCACCGGAAGTACAGGTAGCTGTACTGACAGCAAGAATTCAGGAACTTACAGAGCACCTGAAAGTGAACCACAAAGACCATCACTCCAGAAGAGGACTTCTGAAAATGGTAGGTCAGAGACGTGGATTACTTGCATATCTGAAGAAAACTGATATTGAAAGATACCGTGCTTTAATTGAGCGTTTAGGTCTTAGAAAATAATCAGAACCAAAAGACGGGGCGGGAGAATTCCCGCCCTGTTTTTACCGTAAGAAGCAAAATAAAACAGCACAAGAAATTCTGATGCCGAGACCACTGAAAAGTACATTTCCAGACCGGGAAATGTGTTTTTCAGTTGTTTCGGACAGAAATTGCTGTGATGAATGAAAAGGAGAAAAAAATATGTACAAGAGTTTTTCAATGGAACTGGCAGGAAGAACCCTGACCGTAGACATCGGGCGTGTTGCAAAACAGGCCAATGGTGCAGCATTTATGCGTTATGGAGATACCACGGTATTATCTACTGCAACCGCATCTGACAAGCCAAGAGAAGGAATTGATTTCTTCCCATTAAGTGTAGAGTATGAGGAAAAAATGTACGCAGTAGGTAAAATTCCGGGAGGATTTAACAAAAGAGAAGGAAAAGCAAGTGAGCATGCGATTCTGACTTCCCGTGTCATTGACCGTCCTATGCGCCCTCTGTTTCCAAAGGATTACAGAAATGACGTGACTTTAAACAACATGGTTATGGCTGTGGACACTGAATGCAATCCCGAAGTCGTAGCTATGCTGGGTTCCTCTATTGCAACCTGTATTTCTGACATTCCTTTTGACGGACCATGTGCGGCTACACAGATAGGTATGGTAAACGGGGAACTGGTGGTAAACCCGTCTCTGGCTCAGAAGGAGATCTCTGATTTACAGCTTACGGTTGCTTCTACCAGAGAAAAAGTTATCATGATTGAAGCCGGCGCAAATGAGATTCGGGAAGCAAAAATGATTGAGGCGATTTTCAAAGCCCATGAAGTAAACCAGGAAATCATTGCATTTATTGATAAAATTGTGGCAGAATGCGGAAAAGAAAAACACACTTATGAAAGCTG
>DXFK01000181.1 GCA_019114495.1 Candidatus Blautia stercoravium | reverse complement strand
GTCCTGTCTGTTTTATTGTAACATGATTTCCATTTCTGTCAATGCGTCAGCCTTTTACCGCTCCTGCCACCACACCCTCAATAATGTATCTCTGACAGAACAGATAAAATACAATAATCGGAATAATAGAGAGCACCAGCACACCCATCATAGCCCCCATATCAATAGAACCGTATCCGCCTTTTAGGTACTGAATGGCAATGGAAATGGTCTTATATTTCTTCGTATCCAGCACCAACACAGGCAGCAGATAATCGTTCCAAATCCACATGGCATCCAGAATAGCTACGGTAATGCAGGTAGGCTTCATCACTGGAAGCACGACCCTGAAAAAGCACTGCAGAGGCGTACAGCCATCAATCATACTGGCTTCTTCAATTTCCAGAGGAATGGACTTTACAAATCCCGTAAACATAAAGACCGCCAGCCCGGCTCCAAAACCCAGATAAATAATCACCAGCCCCCAGGGATTGTCCAGCTTCAGCATATTGGCGATTTTGGACAGCGTATACATTTCCATCTGAAAAGGCACAACCATGGCAAAAAGGCACAGCGTATAAATGATTTTTGTTCCCCGTGTCTTCACCCGACTGATGTACCAGGCGCACATGGAGCAGCACAGAATAATCAGCGCCACAGAACACACGGTAATGAGCACGGTCCAGCCAAAGGCAGGCAGAAATCCTGTTTTCTCCAGTCCTCTTACATAGTTTTCCATTCCCACAAACATCTTATCCCTGGGAATCTGAAAAGGATACCGGCTGATATAGGCTTTTTTCTTAAAGGAGTTTATCACAACCAGCACAATGGGATACAGATACAAAACACTGACAATGGAGAAAAACAGGGTAAGAATCCATCCATGTTTCGCTTTTCTTGCATGATTCATTACTGCTGCACCTCCTTTTTTCGGCTGATTCTATTCTGTACCAGAGCAATGACGGCAACCAGTACAAAGAATACAACGGCCTTGGCCTGTCCCACGCCTTCATAGCCTGTTCTGCCATAAAAGGTTCTGTAAATATTCAGAGCCAGCAGTTCAGACATATTAGAAGGCGCACCGTTCGTCAGCGCCAGGTTCTGGTCAAAAAGCTTAAAGCCATTGGTCAGCGTCAAAAAGGTACAAATCGTCACAGAAGGCATGACCATGGGAATGGTTACATGGCGCAGAAGCTGTCTCTTGTTTGCCCCGTCGATTTTTGCTGCTTCTATGAGTTCTCCGGGTATATTCTGAATTCCCGAAATATAAATAATCATCATATAGCCCACCTGCTGCCAGCACACCAGAATCACCAGACCCCAGAAGCCATACACGGAAGAATAGGTCAGGGTCTTTCCGTACTGTGCCAGAATACCGTTTAGCAAAAGCTGCCAGATATAACCCAGGATAATGCCGCCAATAAGGTTTGGCATGAAAAATACGGTACGGAATAGATTGGTTCCCCGAATCCCCTTCGTAAGCAGCATGGCCACGGTAAAGGCCAGTACATTAATGAGAATCACGGATACAACGGTAAACAGTACCGTGTACCACAGTGCATGTACAAATTCTTTATCATTGAATATTTTCAGGTAATTGCTGATACCCACCCATCTGGCGTCTGTGACTGTGGTAAACTTGCAGAAGGAGAGATAAATTCCCAGCGCAAAGGGTGCCACAAATCCCAGAATAAAGGCCAGCATGGTAGGCAGTACAAAAACCGGAAAATATCTTTTAATGGTTTTTTCCACGGTTTCTTCCCCCTTTTTCTAAGAAGGGCTTATTCTGCATGGGCTGCAGCATATTCGGAAGCCCAGCCGTCTACAAAGGCTGTCTGAACTGCGTCCCAGTCACCGGTTCCCTGTGCATATTCCAGCATAGCGGAGCCGAGTTTGTTTTTCCATTCTTCAGAAGGCATGGTGGTGAAGTTCCAGCTTACCGGAGTTTTGCCTGCTTTCGTGTATTCATCGTTGGCTTTTACCAGAGGATTTTCCGGCAGATATTCATCAAAGGTAGTAAACGGTGTGATGAATCCCATTTCGTTTGCCAGCATATCTCTTCCTTCATCGCTTTCCACAACCCAGGTCAGGAAGTCCAGAGTAGCCTGAATATCCTCTTCGGACGCTTTTTTATTTACACACCAGTAGTTTTCAGAACCGGTGCAAAGTCCCTGATTTTCCTCACCTTCTGCACCGATGTAGATGGGCAGCATACCCATATCTTCGTCTGCCACCTCCATATCTTTGATATCGTTGTAAGCCCAGGTTCCGTTCTGATAGAATACAGCTTCTCCAAGAGCAAATTCAGAAGAGGCATCCTCACCTGTTTTCGAAGAAATCATAGACGGTTCACAGGTGGAATCTTTCAGATACATATCCCAGACATTTTTGAAATTGTCCAGATACGTTCCCTTTATTGCTTCTGATGAGGTCACGCCTTCATCCTTGTATTCATAGTATATCGGCAGGTTTGCCAGATGAGTTTTGAATCTCCAGTCAGAAGAAGAATCCATACCTGCGGAGGTAAAGGCACCCATAACACCCAAATCCTCTTTATGCTTCTGAATACCGTCTGCCACTTTTTTCAGTGCGTCGAAACTGTTCAGCTCCTCTATGGATTTGATTTCTGCATCCGGCAGTTCAAAATATTTATTTAACAGAGCCTTGTTGTAAATAATGCCGTACGTTTCAATGACATAAGCAATGCCCTGTACCGCATCTCCGTCCTTCAATACATAGTCATCACTGCTGACGTCTTTGTAAATCTGGGAATCAGATAAGTCATAACAGTAGTCTTTCCAGGAAGCCAGCCCCACCGGACCGTTTACCTGAAACAGAGTCGGGGGCTCGTCCTTTGCCATTTCGGATTTCAAGGTAGACTCGTACGTTCCGGAAGCAGCTGTCTGGACCTCCACATCCACCCCTGTCTCATCTGTATACTGCTCTGCCAGTTCTGCCCACTGGTCTGCCTGTTCCGGTTTAAAGTTCAGATAATACACCTTGCCGTCTCCGCCCTTTTTTGCTGTATCACTGTCTTTGTCCGAAGACTTGTCCTCGCTTTTACTCTCGGAGCTCTGGTCTGTGCCGCTTCCTCCGCAGCCGGCTAGCATGGACGTCATCATGGTAGCTGTCAGCAGCATTGCAAATACTTTTTTAAATTTCATATGTTTTACCTCCCTTATTGTACAGCTCTCTTTTGTTTGTCTATATTATATCTATTCCTCTTTCCAAAAAATATGATAAAAAACCCGGAAACATGTTCATTTTCCATGTTTTCGGGTTTTTTGTATTTTCTTATTGGAAGAACTGCCTATACAAGAATGAGATTCTGATAATTTGCATACGTTTCGTCCGGCATACAATCTGTAATAATCTGGGCTGTATGGAACTCACCGAAACTCACCGGGCTGACCTGGTGGAATTTCCTGCTGTCGCACAGCACATAAGGCCGCTGGGTGTGCTTCATGGCACACTCCTTTATCATGGCCTCATTGATATCCGGGGTAGTAAATCCGGCTGTGGGATTGACTCCATTTGTGCCCCAAAAGCCTTTTGTAAAATTATATTTCTTCAGATTAACATAAGCTTCATTTCCCACAATCGCTTCCGTGGCTGCTTTTAATTCGCCGCCGATTAATATCACCCGGAAGCCATTCTCTGCCAACATCAGCGCATGGGAAACCGCATTTGTAACAAACATGGCCGTGTGTTCGGTCAGGTAGGGAATCATGTAGCCTGTGGTGGTTCCCGCATCCAGATAGATAAAATCATCCGGCTCAATCAGAGACGCCGCATAACGGGCAATCCGCAGCTTTTCCTCTCTGCTCTGCTCTTTTCGGAGAGCCACTTCCTCTTCCCTGGTATTGATTCTGGATTCTGTCTGCACCGCACCGCCGAAAACCTTAATCAACGCACCCTTTTTATGAAGTACATTCAAATCTCTGCGAATGGTGGATTCCGATGCCCCAAAGGCATCTTTTAATTCCTGTACGGTCACACTGCCCTTCTGCTCCAACATCCGCAGTATTTCTTCCTGTCTTGTTTCTGTCAGCATTCTCTTTATCCTCTGGAATTTTCATTCCTTCCTTTCCCCATCCTGATGACAGCATTGCTGCCCCTGTCTCTATATTCTACACCGAAACAGGGACAGGGGCAACCGATATACCTTATAAAAATGTTTTTAAAAGTTCTTCTCTGTCTTCTTCCACTCTGGTTTCTCTGATAATCTTCCGAAGTGGCAGAACCTTGCCCGGAGATACGGACAGTTCATCTACGCCCATAGCCAGAAACAGACGGGTAAGCTCTGTATCGCCGCCCAGTTCACCGCAGATACCGCACCAGATGTTTTCCTTGTGCGCATTCTGCACAGTCTGGTAAATCATGCGAAGCACAGCTGTATGGTGCGGGTCATAAAAGCTGTCCAGTTCTTCATTCTGACGGTCAATGGCCAGCAGATACTGGGTCAAATCATTGGTTCCGATACTAAAGAAGTCCACTTCCTTTGCCAGCAAATCGCTGATAATGGCAGCTGCAGGAGTTTCTATCATAATTCCCTGCTCGATTTCTCCAAAGGCCAGATTTTCCTGCTGCAGCTCTCTTTTGACTTCTTCCACGATTTCTTTGATTCTGCGGACTTCCGTCACAGAGATAATCATGGGATACATCACAGCCAGTCTGCCGTATGCGCTTGCCCGGAAAATGGCCCGCAGCTGGGTTTTGAAAATCTCCGGTCTGGTCAGGCAGATACGGATAGCCCTCAGTCCCATGGCTGGATTTTCTTCTTTGGCAAGCTGGAAGTAATCCGCCTGTTTGTCTGCACCGATATCCAGGGTACGAATAATCACTCTCTTGCCTGCCATGGTCTCGGCAACCGCCTTATAAATCTTAAACTGCTCTTCCTCTGTAGGGTAGGTATCGCTTTCCAGATAGATAAACTCACTTCTGAAAAGTCCAATTCCCTCCGCGTCATTTTGCAGCACCATAGCCAAATCCCGGCTGTTTCCGATATTTGCGTAAGTCAGCACTTTCTGGTTATCCAGAGTTACGCTTTCCTTTCCCTTCAGAGTCAGAAGAAGTTCTCTTTTTTCTTTTTCCTCTGCCAGTTTGCCTTCCATGATTTTCATGGTCTCTTTATCAGGCTCCACATAGATACAGCCCTGATTGCCATCTACCACCGCCATTTTTCCGTCTATAGTGTCATCCAGGGGCAAATCTGTACCGATAAGGGCCGGAATACTCATGGTTCTGGCCAGAATAGCGGTATGGGAATTTACAGAGCCATGTACGGTAACAAAGGACAGCACCTTGTCCTTATCCAGCTGTACAGTCTGGCTGGGAGCCAGGTCGTCTGCCACAATAATAACCGGCTCCTCCGCCAAGATCTTACTCTTGTCCTCTCCCTTTAAGGCAGCCAGCACACGCTCGGAAATGTCTTTTACGTCTGCAGCTCTTTCCCGCATATAATCGTCATCCATAGCGGCAAACATAGCAGAAAAGTTATCGCTGGTAGCCGCCACTGCATACTCGGCATTGACTTCCTGGGTACGGATAATATTCTCAATGGATTCCAGATAGTCCTCATCCTCCAGCATCATCTGATGAATTTCAAAGATTGCCGCATTGGCTTCCCCTACTTCGGTGAGTGCCTTCTTGTAGAGTCCCTGAAGCTGCTCTATGGCCGTTTCGCGGGCTTTGTGAAAACGTTGGATTTCTCCCTCTACATCCATGATTTTGCTGCGCTTTACCTGCTGCTCATCTTTTTTGTAAACACAGATTTTTCCTATGGCAATGCCGTTAAATACACTTTTTCCCTTGTATGTTTTCATGATTTTTCAGCCGCCCTCTGCTCTTATAAATTCTCTTTCAGAAAAGTTTCCAATGCTGCTGCTGCTTCTTCTTCGTCTTCACCTTCCACGTCAATAGTCACTTCTTCACCCTGTTTTACGCCAAGTCCCATAAGGCCGAAAATCTTCTTAGCGTCTACGGTTTTGCCGCCCTTTGTGATTTTTACAGAAGAAGCAAAACCTTTTGCTGCTTTTACAAAATCTCCTGCCGGACGTGCGTGGATTCCTTCTGCGTCTGTGATTACATACTGAAATGATTTCATAATTTTTTCCTCCTGAATGTACTTTTATATTTGTTTTATTCTGTTACTTTCTTTTTCAAAATGCCCAGAAGCAATGCTCCTGCTACCGTACCTGCTACCAAAGCTGCCAGGTAGAATAAAGCATGGTCTACAACCGGGAATACGAAAATTCCACCGTGAGGCGCCATAAGGGTACAGCCAAAAGCCATGGACAGCGCTCCCGCCAGTGCAGAGCCTATCATACAGGAAGGCAGTACACGAACCGGGTCAGAGGCTGCAAAAGGAATGGCTCCCTCCGTAATGAATGCCAGTCCCATAATAAAGTTTACCGGACCGGATTCTCTTTCTTCTTTTGTAAATTTATTCTTAAACAACAAGGTAGAAAGCGCAATGGCACAAGGCGGAACCATACCGCCAATCATAACTGCTGCCATAATGTCATAATTTCCTGCAGCAATGGAAGCTGTTCCAAATACGTAGGCCGCTTTGTTGAATGGACCACCCATATCAATGGCCATCATACCCGCAACAATAATTCCAAGTAATATTTTACTGGAACCGTTCATATTGGTCAATGCTGTATTTAGCGCTGTGTTTAATGCGCCCACCGGAGGCTCAATGATAAAGTTCATAATCAGTCCCATAAGCAGGATTCCCACAAGGGGATACAAAAGCACAGGGGCGATTTTTTCAATGGCCTGAGGCAGTTTTTCAAACACCTTTCTCAAAAGCAGAATCAGATAACCTGCCAAGAATCCGGCTGCCAGCGCACCCAAAAATCCGGATTTGCCGTTTGCTGCCATCATACCGCCTACAAAGCCCAAAGCCAGTGCCGGACGGTCTCCAATGCTCATGGCAATAAAACCTGCCAGTACCGGAAGCATGAATCCGAATGCAATACCGCCGATTTCTTTCAGCATGGCTGCCACCGGAGTAATGGTACCGAAATTTGCTCTTGCTTCTGCGGAAAGAGTGTTCATATCCACACTTAAACCATCAATCAGAAAGGCCAGAGCAATGAGGATACCACCGCCTACCACGAAGGGCAGCATATGGGAAACCCCGTTCATCAGCTGCATGTAAATCTTGTGTCCGGTTCCGCCGGAAGACTTTACACTCTCTGCCTTGCCTGCTGTTCCTGCCTGATAAACCGGCACATCTCCTTTGATAGCTCTTTCCACTAAAGTGTCGGCCTTGCTGATACCATCCGAAACCTGACATTCAATCAGTTTCTTTCCGTGAAAACGCTCCATAGGTACTTTGGCATCTGCTGCTACAATGATACAGTCTGCCTCCTGAATTTCCTTTTCTGTCAGCACATTTTTCGCACCGCCGGAGCCTCTGGTTTCTACTTTGATAAAGCAGTTGACTGCTTTAGCTGCTTTCTCCAGACCCTCCGCTGCCATATAAGTATGGGCAATTCCCGTAGGGCAGGAAGTAACGGCCAGTATTTTACACACCTTTTCGTCCTGAGCCGTTTCACTCTGAGCTGCAAGCTGTTCGTTCAGGTCTGGTTTTTCATCGTCTGCCTCATCCACTACCTGCAGAAATTCTTCCACATCTTTTGCATTTTTCAGTTTTTCCACAAATTCCTCATCCATCAGAAGCACTGACAGCTTGCTCAGTACGTCCAGGTGAATATTGTCTTTTGTATTGGGTGCTGCAATGAGGAACAGCAGGTGTACCGGCTCTCCGTCCAGAGAATCGAAATCCACCCCGTCTTTGATGACCATGGCAGCCAGTCCCGGCTTCTCCACAGCATCACATTTTCCATGGGGAATGGCAATGCCTTCGCCGATTCCCGTGGTGCTCTCTTCTTCTCTTAAATAAACCTGCTTACGGTAAGCTTCCTCGTCCCGGATTTTACCGCTTTTTACCATTAATGCCACCGCTTCGTCCAGAGCTTCGCTCTTAGAATGTGGGCAGCTGTTTAACGAAATACTTCTTTTATCCAGCAAATCTGTAATTCGCATATTTTTTTCTCCCTCTTTCCTGTTATTCTTCTTCCAGACGGTTATAAACCGCTTCTACTTCTTCTCTTGTGGCTAGAAACTCTGAAAAAGCACTGGCGCTTCCTGCGGAAACGCCCATTTTAAATGCATGTCCGTAGTCATTTTTCTCCAGCCATCCTGCCAGAAATCCGGCTACCATGGAATCTCCGGCTCCTACGGCATTGACCAGTGTTCCCTTGGGTGCAGGCAGCGCATAAACCTGACCATCCTCTGCTGCCAGCACAGCGCCTTGTCCTGCCATGGATACCAGTACGTTTCTGGCGCCTTTTTCCTGCATTTTTCTGGCATAAGGCACAGCCTCTTCTCTGGTACCAATTTCGGTTTCAAAGATTTCTCCCAGTTCGTGATTGTTGGGCTTAATGAGGAACGGTCTGTATCGCAGAACCTTTAACAGCAGCTCCCCTGTAGCGTCTACTACAAAGTGAATACCTTTTCCCTGCAGTTTTGCCATAATATCACTGTAAATGGAATTGGGCAGGCTTTCCGGTATGCTGCCGGCCAAGACCAGAACATCTCCCGCCTTCAGCTTTTCCAGTTTTTCAAAAAACTGCTCCATATCTTCTCTGCAAATCCCCGGTCCTTTCCCGTTAATCTCCGTTCCGTCAAAATCCTTCAATTTTACGTTTATTCTCGAAAATCCTTCTTCTGCTTCAATAAAGTCACAGCAAAATCCCAACTTCTCTACTCTGCGCTGAATCTCTGCTCCTGTAAATCCTGCGGTAAATCCCAACGCAGTATTTTCTATACTCAGATTGGCCAGAACTGTGGATACATTAATTCCTTTTCCTCCGGGAAGCATCTGTTCTGTCTGGGTACGGTTGGTCATTCCCATCTGAAAATCTTTTACTGAAACAATATAGTCCAGAGAAGGATTAAAAGTAACTGTGTAAACCATTGTTTCTTTCCTCCTGCGTCCTTTGTTTTATAACCCTATTATATAGTCATATTCCGTCAATTTCAATCATATTAATTTACAATTTTCTCCCTATTTTCTTATACATTTTTCACAATCCGTCATACTTATTCATTTTTCCTTCTCTTTTCTTTCACATTCAATCACTTATACTACCCACCCTTTCTCCTCGTTTTCCTTCCAAGAAAAAAAGACACTCCTCTTTTTGAGAAATGTCTTTTGTATCTAATAAACAGTCTGCCCTTGATCTACTTTTTTATACGCGTCAGACATTGAGGGCGTCCATATCGATTTCCTCTTTTTGTCTGATTTCATCTAACACCCATCGTTCATTCCGGAACACAAACTTCCAGTATTCAAAAAAGGCCTCCGGCCGGTTTTTTCCCCGGATGATTTCTCTGGTATTTTTATTTATGTAAAAACCCGTCATCTTTCCATGAATCAGATACCAGATAACATCCTTATCCTCTCCCTCTTCATCCTGCACGCCTACAGGGATGGCATTAAGAAGCTTCACTTTTTTCTGCACGACTTCTTCCCTGCGCATATGCATCCACTGCAGCTTTACATTAAAATCCTTTTGCAGCCGCTCACTCATATAAGGCGCGCCATAAGTGACATCCATTCTTCTCCAACATTCCTGAATCTGAAAATAGGCTTCCTCCACCTGTTTCTGAACCTCTCGGTAGTCCCAGTTTCTTCCACTTTGCGAAAATACCGCCATAGCCCGGTGGGTGCGGCGCCTTGCCCTGCGGGCTTTTAAAAGCAGCACTGCTGCACCAGCTCCTCCACTTGCCACGAAAGTCATCAGACCAAACTGTGCCAGAGAGAGAATATCGGAGGTACCGCCGCCTGAGTTTCTGCCGGAGTGATAGGAACCGCCCCCTGAACCTCCGCCTCCTCCGCCTGAGCTTCCTCCTCCCCCGGCTCTTGCCCACACAGGCATAGCGCAGAGACAAAGAAACATACACAATACTCCCAGTATCATTCCCTTTTTCTTCATAAAAACCCCCATTTCGTTTCCGAAAACCCTGTTTAAAGTATTTTGCAGGGGTGGGAAACCTCCATGGTTTCCACCTCCAAATCCGGTGTCATCTTCTGAAACTCCTGTTTCATGTGTTCCATAAAAATATATTCTGTACCATAGTGGCCTGCGTCGATGACTGCCACTCCCTGCGCCACCGCATCTATGGAGGAATGATAATCCATATCCGCTGTCACATAAACCTCCGCTTTCTGCCGGAGTACCTCTTTCATCAGGCTCTTTCCGGAACCGGTACAGACAGCCGCTTTGTGCACTTTTTGTTCCGGATCACCGTACAGTTTTACAAAAGGCAGGTCATACTGCTCTTTCACAAATCTGCCGCATGCTTCCAAAGTCATTTCTTCCGGGAGCATCCCTACTCTGCCGATACCTTCCCGGCAGTTCTCTCCTTCAAACGTAACTTCCAGTACCTGCCGGTCTGTGAGTTTCAGCAAGTCTGCGCTTAAGTCTGCCATTCCCAACACATCAAAATTCGTGTGCATGGCATAGTAACAAATATGGTTTTCTATAAGCTTTAAAATACGTCGTCCAATAAAATCTCCGGCTGTTACCTGCTTCATTCCTGAAAAAATCAGAGGATGGTGGGTAATCATCATATCCGCCCCTGCCTCAATGGCTCTGTTTAAGGTTTCGTCCGTCACATCCAACGCCAGGAAGATTTTCTTTACCTCCCACTTTCTATCCCCTACAAGAAAGCCGGAATTATCCCAGTTTTCTGCAAAGGACACAGGATATTTTTCTTCTATTTTCTCTATAATCTCATTCGCCTTCATAATAAGTCAGCGCCTCTTTTCTCTGTGCAATTTCCTGCTGAAGCTCTGCAGTCCGCTTTTTTGCAGATTCTGTTTCTGATTTCTGCAAGTTTTTTAAAAGCTTTTCTGCCTTTTGCTGCTGTTCCTTCAGATACGTCTTCAAAACAGGGTTTTTCTGTCTTAAAAGTTCTCCTCCGTATACATATTCCACCTCTGTCTTCCAGGACATTTTGCCATGTACCGCTTTCATCATGGGATAATATTTTCCCTCTTCTTCTATCATGTCCTCCTGCACAATCCGGTATCCCTGCTGTGCCAGAAACTTCCGGAAATGGGAAATTTCCGACTGAGGCTGCAAAATCAGTTCCGAAATCTCCAAAAGAACCTCCTGTCCCTCCAGAAGAATCTTTTCCATTAAAGGCCCGCCCATGCCGGCAATCACCACGCTTTGGACTTCTCCTCTTTTCAGAGCCTGTACACCATCGGAGAGACGGGTTTCTATGTAATTCTCCAGTCCCCATTCCCGAATGTGGGCTTTGGCCCGCAGCAGGGGACCTTCGTTTATGTCCATGGCAATGGCTTTCGGTATCTGTCCCTTCTGCAGCAGATAAATGGGAATATAGCCGTGGTCACAGCCTACGTCCGCCATCACGCAGTCCTTCCCCACAAATCCGGCAACAGCTTTCAGCCTTCTGGAAATCTGTAGTTCTCTCATACGTCGCTTCCTTAATCCAAATAATCCTTCAGCTTGCGGCTGCGGCTCGGATGGCGAAGCTTTCTAAGAGCCTTTGCCTCAATCTGACGGATACGCTCTCTGGTAACGTTAAATTCTTTTCCTACTTCTTCCAGGGTTCTGGCTCTTCCGTCATCCAGTCCGAAACGCAGACGCAGTACCTTCTGCTCTCTCTCTGTCAGCGTTCCCAGAACTTCCACCAGCTGTTCTTTCAAAAGAGTAAAGGCGGCGGCGTCTGCAGGAACCGGTACATTGTCGTCCTGAATAAAGTCACCCAGATGGCTGTCTTCCTCTTCACCGATAGGAGTTTCCAGAGAAACCGGTTCTTGGGAAATTTTCAGAATTTCCCGTACACGGTCTACGGACATGTTCATTTCCCTTGCGATTTCCTCAGGCTGAGGCTCTCTTCCCAGTTCCTGCAAAAGCTGGCGGGAAACACGAATCAGCTTGTTGATGGTCTCTACCATATGCACCGGAATACGGATGGTTCTGGCCTGGTCTGCAATGGCTCTGGTAATGGCCTGACGAATCCACCAGGTTGCATAGGTGGAGAACTTATATCCCTTGCGGTAATCAAATTTTTCCACCGCTTTGATAAGACCCAGATTTCCCTCCTGAATCAAATCCAGGAACAGCATACCGCGTCCCACATAGCGCTTTGCAATGCTGACTACCAGACGAAGGTTGGCTTCTGCCAGACGTTTTTTCGCACTTTCGTCTCCGTTTTCCATTCTCTTGGCCAGAGTGATTTCTTCCTCTGCACTTAAAAGAGGCACTTTCCCGATTTCCTTTAAATACATACGAACCGGGTCTTCAATGCTGACGCCTTCCGGAACGGAAAGGTCAATGTTTTCCATATCCACTTCGTCTTCTTCGCTGAGATTCAAATCATCTTCATCACCGATGATCAAATCGTCCATGTCGTTGTCCTGAATCCGCAGTACGTCAATGCCGTTTGCCTCCAGGAAATCAAAGACTTTGTCCAAATGTTCCGGGTCCAAAGGAAAATCCTTAAAGAAATCATTGATTTCCTGATACTCCAGCACATTTTTCTTCTTCTTAGCCAGTTCCATGAGTTCTCCCAGTTTCTCACTGAATTTCGCCATGTTCATTTCCATAAATGTTCCATCCTCTCAATTCTTTACGCTATAAGTTTTTTCCATATGTTCTTACTTTTATCTGATTTTCTTCTATATGGTTTCCTCAATCAAAGGAAATATGCAGGGTAACTCTGCCCCGCTCCAAATCCTCCAGTCCTTTTCTGGCCTCTACGATTTGCTGCAGCCCTGCCAGGTCTGTAGGCGCCAGATGAGCATTCTTCCATGCAATGCTGTCTCTCTTTAAACGGCACACAGTTTCCAATACGGCCTTTCTAGCCTCTTCCTCCCCTTCTAAATGCAGGGTTGCATGAAAAAGGGCGGTCACTTCCTTCTGCTCTTCCGGATCCGAAAATTGGTTCAGCAGTCTGGCAGGATTTACTTTTCCCTCCTCATGCTGCGCAAAAACCAGTTCAGCGGCCCGGTGATACAGAGGCGTAACAAAATCCTCCGGTGTAATGTAACCTGCAATGGTGTCAAACATAGAAGGATAAGAAGTCAGCCAGGTCAGCATCAGCCGCTGGGCTTTGCGTCCGCCGTCCTCCCTGCTGTCCTTTTTCCCGCCTGTCTCCCGGATACGGGGTGTACGGGGCTGGGACGGCACAGCCGAAAGAGCCATATTGTTCACCATTTTTCGCAAGTCTTCAAATTTTATCTGATAAATGCCGCAAAGACTTTCTATATAATTATTTCTCTCCAGTTCCTCCGGAAATTCCAGCAGCTTTCTGGCTATCTCTCGGAAAAATGCCGTTTTGCTCTCTGGGTCAGATAAATCATACTGTTTTTCTAAAACCCGTATTTCAAACAAGAACGCATTTTCTGCTTCCTCCAGGCGTTTCTCAAAGACCGCTTTTCCCTCTGCCTTGATAAACTCAT
This sequence comes from Candidatus Blautia stercoravium, assembly GCA_019114495.1. Classification (GTDB taxonomy): domain Bacteria; phylum Bacillota; class Clostridia; order Lachnospirales; family Lachnospiraceae; genus Blautia; species Blautia stercoravium. Next base: position 44,483 of record DXFK01000181.1, on the reverse strand, counting down.
CCGGGTCTTTATAAGGGGTCAGATTGACCACTCTCGGCCGGATTCCTGCTGCCTTTAAAATCGGAATCCCCCGAAGGGCCGCTTTCTGTCCCGCCTCATCGCTGTCATAAGTCAGAAGCACCTCTTTTGTATACCGGCTCATGAGACTGGCATGCCCTGAAGTCAGAGCCGTTCCCAGAGACGCCACTGCATTGTTGAAGCCGGCCTGGTGCATGGCAATGACATCCATATATCCCTCACAGATAATGAGATAGGGCTTTCTGGAGGTTCTGGCAATATTCAGCCCATACAAATTCCGGCTTTTATCAAAAACCTTTGTCTCCGGAGAATTCAAATACTTTGGCTTGGCATCTCCCATGACACGGCCCCCAAAGCCAATCACCCGGCTGTTCACATCCATAATGGGAAACATGACTCGATTCCAGAACTTATCTTGCATTCCTCTTTGTTCCTCAATATGAAACAGCCCTGACTCCTTTAAAAGCTCGTCCGTATAGCCCTTGCTCTTTAAGTATTTGTAAAGCGTACCGGAATATTTTGGGGAATAGCCCAGTCCGAACTTTTTAATGGTTTCATCGGAAAGCTGACGGTTTCTCAGGTAATCCAGTCCCTGTCTGCCGCCCTCCTGCCAAAGCTGATAGTAATAAAAAGAAGCTGCCCGCTTCTGCACCTCCAAAAGCCGGGACTTCAAATCCGCAGACGCCCTGGCCTCTTTAGAATATTCTTCTTCCGGAAGCCTCACCCCGGCCCGTTCCGCCAGATATTTTAATGCCTCTACAAAATTGTAGTTTTCATATTCCATAATGAAGGTGAAAACATTTCCTCCTGCCCCGCAGCCAAAACAATAATACATCTGCTTGTCCGGGCTGACGGAAAAGGAAGGGGATTTCTCATTGTGAAAAGGACACAGCCCGAAATACGAACTGCCCCTTCGCTGCAATTTCACATATCCGGAAATCACATCCACAATGTCATTTTTCATACGGACTTCCTCTATGATTTCATCGGAATAATACATACTGCTCCCTCATTTCTACTGCCCTTTTCCAGGAACGCTCCAGCCTCTGGGAATAAAAATATCCCGGAATTTTTCTAAAGAATACTGGTCTGTCATTCCTGATATATAATCACATACTACTCTCTCTTTCGGTTCCTCCTCATACAGAAGTTTCCGATATTCCTCCGACATTTTCTCGGGATATCTGCTGTAGTACAGATACAATTCTTCCACTACATGCTCTGCCTTTTCTTCCTCTCCCTTTGCCACAGGGTTCAGATACACATCCTGAAACATGAGGGCGCGGATGTCTCGAAGCCCTTCCTCGATTTCTGGCGACATGGAAATCCGGTCTTTTCCCTGGCTGTGTTCCACAATGTCATGGACAAAGGTATTCAGCCGCTCCCTGGTGGTATATCCCAGCAGCATGCGAAGGGTAATGGGGATATCATCTTCCGTAATAATCCCCGCTCTCTGGGCATCGTCCATATCGTGGTGAATATAGGAAATCTTGTCACAGTAGCGCACCACCTGTCCCTCCAGGGTGTGAGGCGTACCGCTGGTTCTGTGATTTAACATCCCGTCCCGGACTTCCTGTGTCAGATTTAACCCTCTGCCGTCCTTTTCCAGGCGCTCCACCACCCGGACACTCTGTTTATAGTGGGCAAATCCCAGAGGGCATACCCGGTTCAGCGCCCGCTCTCCTGCATGCCCAAAAGGCGTATGACCCAAATCATGACCCAAGGCAATAGCCTCTACCAAATCTTCATTTAAGCACAGCGCCTTTGCCACGGTTCTGGCTGTCTGAGAAACTTCCAGGGTGTGGGTCAGACGGTTCCGGTAATGATCCCCCTGGGGCGCTAAAAACACCTGAGTCTTGTCCTTCATTCTGCGGAAAGACTTGCAGTGGACAATCCGGTCCCTGTCCCGCTGGTATACGGTTCGTATATCACATTCCGTCTCCTGCCGGTCCCTTCCCTTAGAACGCATACTGCAGGACGCATAGGGATTTAAAAGCTGCAGTTCCCTTTGTTCCATTTGCTCACGGATATTCATAGGCAGTCACCTGTCTTTCTTCAAAAGAATCTTTCATAATAATTATTTCCGATTCATTGGCAATTTCCTTTTTTTCTTTTCAAAAAACCCATTATTCTTTATAAGTTTCCCGCAAAAGCGCGATTTCTCTGGCATATCCCTCTAAATCATTGGGCGTTTCCAGATAAAAAGGCAGATGAGAAAGAGCCGGATGGTTGATGACACGGACAATGGCTTCCAATCCGATTTTCCCTTCCCCGATTCTGGCATGGCGGTCCTTATGGCTGTTTAGACCAAACATACTGTCATTTAAGTGAACAGCTCTTAACCGGTTCAGTCCGATAACCTTATCAAATTTTGTCAGAACACCATCCAAATCCGTTACAATATCATAACCGGCGTCATACACATGGCAGGTGTCCAGGCACACGCCCATTTTTTCCTGCAATTCTACCCTGTCCAGAATTTCCCGCAGTTCTTCAAAATTTCTTCCCACCTCGCTGCCCTTCCCAGCCATGGTTTCCAAAAGTACCATGGTGCTCTGGTCTTTTTTCAGCAGTTCATTGAGCATTTGGGCAATATAGGCAATACCCGTCTCCGCCCCCTGTTTTACATGGCTGCCCGGGTGAAAGTTGTAGCAGTTTCCCGGCGTGTATTCCATTCTCTGCAAATCGTCCCGCATGGTGTTTACTGCAAATTCCCGTACACTCTCATCTGCAGAGCAGGCATTTAAGGTATAAGGCGCGTGGGCCAGAATCTGAGCAATCCCCTGCTCTTTTGCTTTTTCATGGAAGGTTTTTACATCTTCGGGATTGATTTCCTTTGCTCTGGCGCCTCTTGGGTTTCTGGTAAAAAACTGAAAGGTATTGGCATGAATTTTCTCCGCCTCCTTTGCCATGGCGGTATAGCCTTTTGCTGATGATAAATGACAACCAATAGTCAGCATTTTTTCCTCCTTTTGTTGTTCGTTCTGTATTTACAGTTTCAGAAAGAAACAGAGCTTGCCGCAAAATGCAGCAGCCCTGTCCTCCATAAACATCTCTTGTTTCGATACTTGTCCCTGTTTACCTGCAAAGATTCCCTCCCTCACATATTTATCTCGAAATCGGGAAAGACAAACGTATCCGCCCAGGTTTCAGACTCCTTTAAGGGCAGGGGTCCGGAAAAGCAAAAGCCCTGTATCACATCACAGTGCATGAATTACAGATAAGCCAGCTGCTCCTGTCCATTTTGTGCGGAGCCTATTTTTTCAGGTTTTCTCCAAGACCGTTTGCCACTGCCAGCACAGCCGCCTGAAGCGCTTCTTTCTCATCCTTCCCTTCACAGGTGATTTCGATTTCCTGTCCCTGCCGGACGCCGGCAGCCACAATACTCAACAGGCTTTTCAGATTCACCGTACCCTTTACATTATTTTTTTCATATTGAAACTGTACAAGTGCATCATATTTCAAAATACTGTTTGACAAAACTGTAGCTGTTTTTAAGTGCAGTCCTGACGGATTCAGGATTTTCACTTTCTGACTTACCATATTCCACCTCTCCTTTCCTTTTTCTTTCACAGCCGTCTACTTGATACCAAGGGCTGCTTTCGCCAGGGCATCCACTGTCTCGTTCAGTTCCACTCCGCTGTGTCCTTTTACCTTATGAAAGACAACCTGCACGGTTTTCAGACTGTCAAAGTACGCTTTATAGCGGATGGTTCCCGGTTTATTGCGTTTCCACTCTCCCGTGGCCCAGGACTCAATGCCCTGATAATCGTAATACAGGTGCAGAAGGGGAATTTTGTGTTCCTCACAATACGCCATAGCTGCCATAGCCCCCTCCAGCTCTCCTGCTACATTTCTCATGCTGATATCCTCAGTTCCATAAAAAGCCTTACTCATTTCTATCTTTTTTCCCTGCCAGAGCAGAATACAGCCATAAGAATATCCTTTCTTTACCGCATCAAAGCTGCCGTCCACATAAGCCGTACAGCCCTCCGATTCTTCCTGCTCTGCAAGGGAAACATTTCCCGCCCCTTGAGTAAGATACTGCTCTGCTTCCTGTAAGGTGGGAAAACTTTTATACTGCGCTCCCGGAAATCCATTCACATTTTTTCTGCACTCCTCCCAGGTGAGAAAAATTCCCGTTGACTTTCCTTTTTTTACTGCATAAACTTTTTTTGCCATGTGTTCTACTCCCGTCCATTCTCCGGCCGGAATCCTTCAAAAATCCAGGCGTCAAACTGTCCCCTGTAGCGTTCCAGCTGATTTTTGCTCTTTACGGTCCAGGCATAAGCCGGACACCGAAAGAGATGTCTGCATATCCATAAGGATACTGCATGCGGACTTCTGCAGTCATAGGCAATAAAGTCCGGTTTAGTAAGGAAATTTAAGAGCAGATGCCGCATGATGTAATACTGCGGCTTTCTCCACCCTTCTGCCTTCTGGTAATTCATGGAAAGCTGTCCTCTGCACACCTGGGGTCTGTGTTTCCGATACCACAAAAGCACCTGGGGATGAAAGGATTCTATACAATACGCTCCATGATACTGTTTTAATATTTCATCTGTCTTCTCACAGATTTTGCTCTTTTCTTTGTATTTCAGTTCAATGATCAGAGGTACTTTTCCGTCTACCACCTTCAGCACCTCTGTCAAAAGAGGTATCCGCTCTTTTGAAAAAAAGATAGGGTACTTCTGCAGTTCTTCGTAAGTACAAGCGTCCACTTCTTTCTGCACATTGCAGTTTCTCCGCAGATGAAAGTCGTGGGTCACCACCACCTGGTTATCTTTGGTAAGCTGCACATCCAGTTCAATCCCATACCCCGCTTTAACCGCTTTTTCAAAAGCCGCAAGGGAATTTTCCGGCGCATTTCCGGCATTGTTGTGAAGCCCTCTGTGGGCATAATATATCTCCCGGCTCTTCTCCGGTCTGTGAAATATTCTGGGCATAACAAGGGCCAGATAGCCCAGTCCTGTATACCCCATAATTTTCTTTTTGTTCATATTCTAATCCTCCACATCAAAATGCTCTAAAATACTTTTCTTTTCCTGTGGTCTGCTGTCCCCGTGGTGTACCATGCTCATAGTCACCATGGCCATGCAGGTGAAAATACATGCATAAGGGAAAAGTACACGGTAGGATATATGCTGCATTAAAAATCCCGAAAAAACAGGGGTAAATATCTGGGCTGCCATAGAAAAGGTGTAGTAAACACCTGTGTATTTTCCCACATCTCCCAGAGAGCAGATTTCCACTACCATAGGAAGGGAATTGACACTGACAGAAGCCCAGCCCATGCCAATCAGCACAAAGCCTATATTAATAGCAGGATGATATGTCGGGAAAAAGGCTGCCCCCAGATAGCTGAGGAGTAAAAGCACCAGACCTCCCTGGATACACTTTTTCCTTCCAAATTTTTCCGACAGAAAGCCAATGGGAATATAGCTGACAATGGCTGCTGCGGTGGCTATCATCAGACAGTCTGCGAAGCCACCGCCTTCCAGCTTCCACACCCTTACCGCATATCTGGAAAAGGCAGTCGTCACGGCATTATAAGCGGTAAACCAGAAAAAGATGGACAGCAGTATCATATACAGACTTTTCTTTACCGGTTTTGGAAGTTCGCTGGTATGAACTGCCACAGCTTCTCCCAGTTCTTTTTCTTCCTGTATCTCTTCTGCTGCAACCTGCGCTGCCAGCTTTTTCTCTTTCACCGTAAGAAGCAAGAGCAAAACGGCCGCTGCCATAATAAAGGCTACGCCTGCAAAAACTCCCATATAGTCCGGACAGCTGCCCTCTTTTACCAGAAAACTGATAAGCAGCAGTGTATACACGCCACCTACCGCTCCCATGAGATTAATCACAGCGTTGGCCTTACTTCGCAAATGCTTAGGCGTCAAATCCGGCATCAAAGCCACTGCAGGAGAACGGTAAAGCCCCATGGAAACCAGCAGTACGGCCAGACAAACCACAAACATAGGAAAATTTTCTGTCCGGTCTGCACCAGGCAATATCATCAGAAAAACAATCGAGATACCCGTTCCTGCCAGTATAAAAGGCGTTCTCTTTCCCAGAGGCGTATCCGCCTTGTCCGAAAGAGTGCCGAAAAAAGGAAGCAGAAACACAGCCAGCACATTATCGGCCGCCATAATCATTCCCGTAAAAGTTTCATTCAAATGAAAGGTATTCTGCAATATCAGCGGAATGATATTGTCGTACATCTGCCAGAAAGCGCAGATGGAAAGAAAGGCCAGCCCGATAAAAAAGGTGCGGCGGTAATTCAGTTTCTCCATAGTATTCCTCCCCATAAATTCCCGAAAACAGGAATCCTTATCTGTAATACGTTTATTCTATCATAGCAGGGCAAAAAAGCATAGAAATTTTTCTTTATAAAGCAGAAAAAAGTGCAGCTCCTGTAAAAAGCTGCACTCCTTTGATTCCTTTTTGTATTCTGTTTTCTGTCTTATCAGATTCTTGCCACGCCTGTTTTCTTTGCAGCTTCTGCTACTGCTTTTGCTACAGCCGGAGCCACTCTCTTGTCAAATGGGTTTGGAATGATATAGTCTGGAGACAGTTTATCCTCCTCTACCAAATCTGCAATGGCATAAGCAGCAGCCACTTTCATTTCATCATTAATGTCTTTGGCACGCACGTCTAAAGCGCCGCGGAAGATACCTGGAAATGCCAGTACGTTGTTAATCTGGTTGGGGAAATCACTTCTTCCGGTTCCCACAACAGCCGCACCTGCCTTTTTAGCCAGTTCCGGCATGATTTCAGGTATCGGATTTGCCATTGGGAAGAGTATTGGTTTTTCTGCCATGTTTCTTACCATTTCTTCGGTTACTGTTCCCGGAGCAGATACACCGATGAAGACATCAGCGCCTTTTAACACTTCCTCCAGAGTTCCTTTTTCCATGTTCTGGTTGCAGATTTCTGCCATTTCCTGTTTCTCAGCATTTAGGTTTTCACGGCCTTTGTAAATAGCGCCCTGTCTGTCGCACATCACTACGTTTTTCAGTCCCAGGCTAACCAAAAGTTTAATAATGGCAATACCGGCTGCGCCTGCACCGGAGGTTACCACTTTGATTTCATCTAATTTTTTGCCTGTTAATTTTAAAGCATTAATAAGCGCTGCTGCAGTTACCACAGCAGTACCGTGCTGGTCATCATGGAAAATCGGAATATCACAGCATTCTTTTAATTTTCTCTCAATTTCAAAACATCTCGGTGCAGAAATATCTTCCAGGTTTACGCCGCCAAAGCTGCCAGCCAGAAGGCTTACAGTTTTCACAATGTCGTCTACATCTTTAGAACGTACACACAGTGGGAAAGCATCTACATCGCCAAAGGTTTTAAACAGCGCGCATTTTCCTTCCATAACCGGCATACCTGCCTCCGGTCCGATATCACCCAGTCCCAGAACTGCAGTTCCGTCTGTAACAACGGCTACCATGTTGCCGCGGCGTGTGTATTTATAAGACAAATCCACATCTTCTGAAATTTTCAGACATGGCTCTGCAACACCCGGTGTATAAGCAACAGACAGTTCTTCCGGTGTCTCGATTTTTGCTCTGCTGATAACTTCAATTTTTCCCTGCCAGTCTTCGTGCTGTTTTAATGCAAATTCTTTTTTATCCATGGTTTTAATCTCCTTTTCTGATGTTTTACTGTTCTTTTACCTGTGCCCAGAAATCTTTCAAAAGCTCTACGGAACGGTTCATAGCCGTTTCTTCTTCCTCATTCATAGGAATTCTGAAAGCTGCTTCAATGCCTTCCCAGCCCACACGGCATGGAAGGGATACGGCAACTCCTGCCCACTTGCCAAAGCTTTCGTCCAGCATATGTGCAACTGGAAGAATTGCACTATCATCCCTCATAATGGTTTCTACAATGGTGGAAACCGCCATAGCCACACCATAGAAGGTTGCACCCTTTAAGCCGATAATTTCTGCACCGCCGTTTTTGGTATGTTCTGCCAGCTCCTCTTTGTCAAGAGTAATTCCAACCTGGTTTGCGTACTCTTCCAGAGGAAAACCGCCTACAGTTGCAGAGCTTAACACAGCCACCTGACTGTCCCCGTGCTCTCCCGTAATATAAGCCTGTATATCCTCTACATTTACATGCAGTCTGGCGCTTAAATTATAGCGAAGTCTTGCGGTATCCAAAGAGGTTCCGCTTCCGATAACCCGATTTGCCGGAAGACCTGATGTTTCCAGAACCGCCATGGTAGTAATGTCTGCGGGATTGGATACCACCAGAATCAACGGATTTTCCGCATATTTCATAATGTTCTCTGTAATGCTCTTTACAATGGATACGTTGGTCTTTGCCAGCTCCAGACGTGTCTGTCCCGGTTTTCTGGCAATTCCTGCTGTAATGATGATAATCTGTGCATCCCGGCATTCTTCATAACCGCCCTGTCTGACCCAGACCTGCTTGTGGAAACTGGTTCCATGGGCAATGTCAATCGCTGCTCCTTTTGCCCGGTCTTCGTTGACATCAATCAGTACAATGTCGTTAGCCTGTACTCTTACCATCAGGGTATAGGCAATGGCCTCACCTACATTTCCTGCACCTACTACTACAATTTTGTCTCTATGCGTATTTTTCATTTTTCTCATGTACTCCTTTCTCTTTTTATGCCCTGCCCTTTTCGCTGTGATACAAAAAAGGCGGCGCTCTTAAAGTGCTCCGTATAGAGCCAGTTTCGCTTGCCTGCATCCATCCGCTGTCCTGCTTTCCGTAACTGCAGACTTCCTCTGTTTTCTTCCGTGCACCCGCTTGCTGCCATACAGCCTGCTGTCCAAAGGTATCTTTCCCTTTTTTCACTCCGTAGAGGACATATTTTACATCCCGGTGTACCAGAGCATGTCCCGCAGGCCTTGTCCCTCGTTCCAATCCGTCTTCTGCGCTTCCCTGCTCTTTTGGCTGTACCCCACTGCCCTGTATCCCAAAAATGGTGGTCTGTGCCAGTAGAAACACAGAAAGAAATGTCCATGTCAGTACCTGTTTTCTGCCCTTCATGTGTCCACCCCCTTCTCTGCTTTTATGCACAACCACCAAATTCCTCTTTGTTAAAAAATTCACTTTTTAGGAAATTCTAACATAAAGTCTTGAGAGTGTCAATTCTTGTTTTTATTTATTTTACCCTTTATCTCCTCTCCAAATCTTTCTGTATTCCCTCCAAAAAAGGAACCATAATACTGCCTGTACGCTGCAGGAACCACTGGGGCGAAAGCTCGCTGTATTTAAAGTGTTTCCTTCCTCCATTCTGCCCCCGTTCCCAAAAGGCATACATCTCTTGAAAAGGCATGTAGTAGATTTCATCTCTGTGGGAAAAATAGAGAATCAAAAAAGCAATCCCCTGCTGATTCTCAAAATCCCTCATAAACTCCACTTGATGAGCATGAATATTCTGCAGGGGAAAATTATCCGTGCAGCACTCCTTTGCGTCAAAGCACACCGGAATCCCCTGGACAGCACCGATATAGTCCACCGTACTTTTCTGGTCAAAATAGGCCAGGGTAATGTGGCGGCTGTTCTGGTCAATGCGCACCGGCGTAATGGGGGTGGGCACCTTCTGAATCAGCGCCAGCTTTTTCTCTCTGTACTGCTGACAGGTTCGGTTAATCAATTCCTCTAAAGTAGAGCCGCGAAGCCCTCTGGAACTCCATGTAGCCATAATGCCGCCTTTCTATTTCAGAAGTTCAATGCCCGGAAAATACCGCAGCACTGCCTTTCCCAATATCTTTTCTTTTTTCACATAGGGGTTATCCCACATACGGGAATCCCTGGAATTATTCCGGTTATCTCCCAGCATGAAATAACACCCCTCCGGCACCGTGTATGGTCCAAAGTTTCCTACAGGAGTTTCAGGGGTAAAGCTGTCATCCAAAGGTGTATCCGAGCCATTGATATAGACCTTTCCTTCCCGTATTTCCACAGTTTCCCCAGGCAGACCGATAACTCTTTTGATAAATCTCTGACTTTCATCATCCGGATACTTAAAGATTACAATATCGTATCTCTCCGGGTCTTCAAATAGATAAGCCAGACGGTTTCCGAAAATCCTGTCCCCGGTCATAATGGTGTTCTCCATGGACTCTGACGGAATCACCGCATTAATCAGGAGGAAATTGTCCACCACCAAAACCACAATGACAACAAAAAGTATCATTTTCACATACACCCACAGTTCCTTCCACAAAGATTTTTTCTTAAATGGTTTGCTCATAGCTTCATCTCCCTTATATTTATCCCTTTTAACACCTTCTGAAACAAATCTGGTACCGGTGCCGTCACTTCTTTTCCTGCCAGCTTTTCCAATCTCTTTTCGGACTTTGGAAATTCCAGTTTCCAGGCATGTAAAAGCTGATATTGCACCCCAAATCTTTGGCGGTATCTCTCATTCACCTTGGCGTCCCCGTATTTAAAATCTCCGATAACCGGGTGTCCCGTACCTGCCAGATGGCTTCGGATTTGGTGAGAACGTCCCGTCAAAAGCTGCACCTTCAAAAGCGTATCCCTGTTATCCCCCACAGCCAGCGGCTCATATTTTGTCTCAATGGGCAGACTTCCCTCTCTTTTCTGACTGCACAAGGTCACTTTGTTCCGCTTCTCATCCTTCCAAAGATATCCTTTAATATGGGCTGCTTCCCGGATTTCCCCTTTTACCAGAGTCAGATAATATTTGTGCATGCTTCTCTCCTGGAAACACCGGGACAATTCCTGCAGTCTCTGTACGGTTTTCCCGGCCGCCACCAGACCGCTGGTATTCCGGTCCAGACGGTTGCACACACCGGGACGAAAAGTTCGCAGATCCTCTTCTGTAAGGCTTCCCGTCTCCAGCAGATATCCTGTGAGATATTCCACTAAAGAAACATCGTCTTTTTCTGCCTTCTGGGACAGCATACCTGCCGGCTTATTCACAAAAAGTACCTGTTCATCTTCATAAACAATGTCCAAAGCCGTTTTTTCTCCCTGTTTTACCTGGCCGCAGAATTTTCCCAGAGTTTCCTCGGAAAAAAACAGCTTCACCACATCTTCTGTTTTCAGCTTTTCGCTTCCGTCTGCCTTCTTTCCATTTAAGGTAATATTTTTCTTGCGGAGCATTTTATAGATAAAACTTTTAGGAGCTTCCTTTAAATACTTACTCAGGAATTTATCCAGCCGCTGTCCGCTTTCCATTTCTTTTATGATTAACTGCCTCATGCTTTCTCCTACAGGGAAATTGCGTGAATCACCCGCATGATTTTCCCGTTTCTCGTCAGATTGGGTTCTGCCGGGTCCGGACGGAATTTAATGTCTTTTTCCAGCGATTCCCTGTGCTCCCACATGGAATCCAGCCTGGACGTGTAATCCCCAAGTCTGGTGAAAATTTTCACGCTGACATAAAAACCGTTCTGCCGCAGAATGTCCTGTATATGTTTTTCGGCAAAAGCCGTATCCGTCTTTGCTCTGCTGGTGTATCCCACAACTGTATTGCCGCATACAGCAATGGAATCCACGAAAGACTGTTTTTCATAGGCGGAAATCACCAGTTCATAGGAACAGGTCAGTCCTTTTTTGTGCTTTTCTATCTGTTCGTAGTCTTCCCGTTTCATAGGCTTCTGCATATACATCATAATCATGCTCACAGCAAATTTACACGCAGGAAGACAGGCAACTACAGCCACAACAGTAAAGACAGTATTTCTCGTCCTGTGAATATATAAGCCTGTAAAAAATACCAGAATGGGGGCAAGAAAGGCCAGTATGGTATACAGCGTCCTTTTTTTCTGCTGGCTTTTGATATAACCGTAATCCCCCTTCTGAATTTTCTGTTTTGTTTTACTCATGTTTTCTCTGCTCCTCTTTTGTCTCCATACATACACCTCATAATCATCCTGTGCGGAACTATTTTACAGAAAATTCTGGTGACCTTCATGGAAATACCATACACGGAAAGCTCTCTGCCTCTCGCGGCGTCTTTTAAAGCTTTCTTTACCACCTTTGGCGGAGAAGCAATAAAGGGCTTCTTGTATGCAGGCATCTGCTTTTTTCCGCCCATCTTATCCAGAAACGGCGTATCCACCGGTCCGGGACACACTGCCGTTACTCTGACGCTTCCCTTTAATTCCATGTTCAGAGCCCGGGCAAAGCTGAGCACATAAGCTTTTGATGCCGCATAAACCGCAAACCCCGGCTGCGGCACAAAAGCAGCTCCGCTGGCCAGCAAAAGAAGATGTCCCATTTTACAGTAGGGAAGGCAGAGTTTTGTCACCGCAGTAAGAGCCGTGCAGTTTAACTCAGTCATGTTCTGCAACTCAACCAAACCGGTTTCTTCCACGGTTTTCTGCACTCCTGCTCCCGCGCTGCACACCAGCCAGGCTATTCTGGGACGCTCCTGTCTCAGAGCTGCTGCCAAAGTATCCAAATCCTTCTGACTGGTAATATCCAGTGCAAAAATCCTCACCTTGGAAATCTCTCTTTGCAGTTTCTCCAATGCTTCCCGATTTCTGGCAATTGCCCACACTTCTTCTATGAAAGGCTTCTGTTCTCCTATCTGCCGGACAAATTCTCTTCCCATGCCGCAAGACGCTCCGGTCACCACTGCAATGGTTTTTCCTGTTCCCATTTTCTCACCTTCCGCCTGATTTTTTCTTATGCACATTTCGTATAGATTTTTTCTTTCTGCCGTTCTCCCTGCTGTTTGCCTGTTTTTTCTGAAAATCCCGGCCATACTCTTTCTCCGGTTTGGCTTTTCCGCCTCTTGGCCGAATCAGACATTTTTTATCAATGCCGATCAAATCGCTTCTGCCACTCTTTAAGAGGGCTTCTTTTACCAATTCATAGTTTTCAGGATTTCTGTACTGGAGAAGGGCTCTCTGCATGGCCTTTTCCCTGGCGCTTTTCGGCACATAGACCTTTTCCCCGGTTCTGGGGTCCAGCCCGGTGTAATACATACAGGTAGACATGGTAGACGGTGTGGGATAGAAATCCTGCACCTGCTCTGGCATAAAGCCCATATCCCGCACATACTCGGCCAGCTTCACAGCCTCCTTTATGGTGCAGCCCGGATGTGAGGACATGAGATACGGCACTGCAAACTGCCTTTTCCCTGATTTCTCATTAGCCCGCTGAAATTTTTTCAGAAATTCTTCATACACCTTATGTTCCGGTTTTCCCATATAGTACAGCACCTGGTCGGATACATGTTCCGGCGCTACTCTTAACTGTCCGCTGACATGATAAGCAGCCAGTTCGTTTAAAAATTCCGGCGAAGGGTCTGCATTGACATAGTCGAAGCGAATACCGGAGCGGATAAACACCTTTTTGATTCCCGGCAGATGACGCAGTTTCCGAAGAAGTTCCAAGTAATCCCTGTGATCTGCCTCCAGATTTTTGCAGGGCTTTGGAAACAGACACTGCCGGTTGGTACAAATCCCCTTTGTCATCTGCTTTTTGCAGGACGGGTGACGAAAATCTGCCGTAGGGCCGCCTACATCGTGAATATACCCCTTAAAATCCGGTTTTTCTCTATAGCTTTCGGCCTCCCGCAAAATAGACCCGTGGCTTCTGGTCTGGACAATCCTTCCCTGATGAAAAGCCAGGGCGCAGAAATTACAGCCGCCAAAGCAGCCCCGGTTGCTGGTGATACTGAACTGAATCTCTTCAATAGCCGGAATTTTCCCCTGCTTTTCATACATGGGATGATACGTCCCCATATACGGCAAATCATAGACCTCATCCATTTCCTTCTGTGTCAATGGTTTTGCAGGCGGATTCTGTACCACGAAGCCTTTCGTTCCATAAGATTCTGCCATTACCTTTCCGGTAAAGGGATCTGTATTCTCATACTGAATCCGAAAACTCTCGGCATAGGCTTCTTTTCTTGCAGATAACGCTTCAAAAGAGGGCAGTAAAATCCCCTCCGGTGCTTTTTTTGCTTTATACACCGTCCCCGGCACAAAAGTAATAGAGCTTACGGGTATTCCCTCATCCAGAGCCTCAGCAATTTCCAGAATACTGTGTTCTCCCATACCGTAAGAAATCAAATCCGCTCCGGAATCCATAAGCACAGAGCGTTTCATGCTGTCTGACCAGTAATCGTAATGGGCCAGTCTGCGAAGAGAGGCCTCAATGCCGCCCAGAATCACTGGCGTTTCCTTATACGTCTGGCGAATCAGATTGCCGTAAACCGTCACCGCCCGGTCTGGACGCAGCCCCATCTGTCCCCCCGGAGAATAGGAATCCTGCTTTCGGTGTTTTTTCGCCACGGTATAGTGGTTCACCATGGAATCCATATTTCCTGCAGAAACCAGAAAAGCCAGCCTCGGCTCTCCAAAAACGGAAACGCTCTCTTTTTTCCGCCAGTCCGGCTGGGAAATAATACCTACAGAATACCCCCGGCTCTCCAGAAGACGGGTAATAATAGCCGCCCCAAAGGAGGGATGGTCTACATAAGCGTCTCCGCTGATATAGACAAAATCCGGCTGCCAAATACCTCTCTCTTCCATTTCCGCTCTGGTGACAGGCAAAAATCCTCGGCTCATACACACGCTCCTTTTTGTGCTTCATTTTCCAGAACTTCCAGATAATCCTGCACATACCAGTCTGCCAGTTCCCGCTTCTGTCTCTCCTGTTTTTTGCTGTAAGCGTCTTCTATGGCACAGACCTTCATGCCCGCCCGCTTTCCGGCCAGGATTCCCATGGGAACGTCCTCAAATACCAGACAGGCTTTAGGTTCTGCCCCCAACCCCTGAGCAGTTTTCAGATATACATCCGGCGCAGGCTTGCTCTTTGGCACCTCGCAGCAGGTGGTAATATAGTCAAAATACGCTTCTATGTTATGGGCTTTTAAAACCTCTGCAATCAGTTCCCGGCTGTTGCTGGAACTGATTCCCACAGAAATTTTCCGCTTCTTTAATTCTTTCAAAAATTCCAGAGCCCCCGGTTTTAGGGGAACCTCATGACAATATTTCTCCCTGGACATTAAAAGCCAGGTCTCCTTAATTTCTTCCAGTGTATCTTCTATCTGAAACCGCTCTTTAAAAAACTTTGCAGTTTCCGTAAATCCCATGCCCTCCAGTTCATCCTGAAAAGCCTCTAAATCTTCTGGAATGGAAACGTTTTTCGCCGCCAAATATTCCATATCAATGGACTTCCACATCCACATGGAATCCACCAGTGTGCCGTCCAAATCAAAAATAACGGCCTTTATGTTCTCAAGCATGTTCCTTCAACCTCTCTATTTCTTCCTGGGTTAATTCCCGGTACTCTCCCGGCTGCAGCTTTTGGTCTAACTGCAGGCTGCCCATGGACAGCCGCTTCAAATACACCACTTCATTATCCACAGCCTGAAACATTCGTTTCACCTGATGAAATTTCCCCTCCCGGATGGTCAGCAGTACCTGGTTTTTTTCTCCCTGATACCAGTTAGCTGCGGCAGGCAGGGTTTTCTCTTTTTCTCCAATGTCCACGCCGCTTTCCAGCTGTTTTAAGTCTTCTTCGGACACCGAATACCGCAGCTTTACCAAATAGGTTTTATCTACATGTTTTTTCGGTGCCAGCAGATTGTGGGCCAGTTCCCCGTCGTTAGTAATCAAAAGCAAACCTTCCGTATCCTTATCCAGCCGCCCTACCGGAAACAAATCCTTCCGTTTTTTGGAAACAATCAAATCCAACACGGTTTTGTCCCGCTTATCCTCTGTGGCAGACACCACCCCCTGAGGTTTGTGCAGCATATAGTAGGCAAACGTTTCATAAGCCAGACACTTACCGCCGGCCGTCACCCGGTCTTCTTCGGTGTCAATTTTACAGTCCGGAGTCTTTACAATTTCCCCGTTTACCGTCACACTTCCCCTGCGGATTTGCTGCTTTACCTGGGAACGGGTGCCAAGCCCCATGTCTGATAGATATTTATCCAGTCTTATTTTTCCCATTACTGTAATCTCCAACCTGCATAATACTTGTTCTTCAAAATGCCCCTGTCCAGCTTGCCAAAGCCCAGCGGAAAGCCGTCCACACACACTAACTGCCAGCCTTTTGCTTTTGCCGGCTCCTGCTCGGATACCTCTATGGTCTCTCCCTTTAAATACTTTACAGTACGCACATCTTCTCCGGAAAGCCAAATGCAGGAAGCAAAGGTTTCCGGAGAGAGAGCCATAGCCAGAGCCTGGCTGGGCTCAAAACGGTTTTTCTTGATATCTCCCAGGTACAGCCCGGTGCGCAGATAGCGAAGTCTGGGCATCTGCACCCCTTCCGGCAGGAAATACAGCCGGTCTTTTTCTATCTGAAAACGTCCCCTGTCAAAATCCAGAGATACCAGTTTTAAAAATTCCTCCACACAGACCGGCAAGTCCGTTTTTTTCTTCCCACCTGCCGCCTTTGCACCGTTCTTATCTTCCTCTTTGAGCCCCTTTTTCCGCAAAAGCGCAGCAAAATGTCCTTCTCCCGGCATTTTATGAGGAAAAATGCGAATACAGGAAGCCAGCTGCCGATTCACTTCCTCTGAAACCCATTCCAGAGAAAATCCATGGACAAAACCTTCATACCATACCGGAGCAACCACCTCCATATCCTCTCTTCTGCTCAAAAGATGGGCAATCACTTCCTCATTTTCCTTTTTGGAAAACGTACAGGTGGAATACAGCAGCATACCGCCGGGACGCAGCATTTCGGCTCCCTGTTCTAGGAGTTTCTTCTGAATCTCAGCATAGTAAGCGGGCGGTTTTTCCTCCCAGTATTCTGCCATTTTAGGCTCTTTATGAAACATTCCTTCCCCGGAACAGGGGGCATCAATTAAAATCTTGTGAAAAAAATCCGGAAACTGCCCGGTAAGTTTTTCTGGGTCTTCGCTGGTAACGTAAATATTGGGAAGCCCTGCCAGTTCCAGATTTTTAAGCAGCGCCTTGGCCCGGCTGTTGCTGATATCATTGGCAAGTAAAAATCCTGTTCCTTTCAGTTTCGCCCCCAGTTCCGTTGCCTTTCCCCCCGGCGCGGCACATAAATCCAGCACATAGTCCCCTTCCTCTACCGGGAGGCGGCTGGCCGGTGTCATGGCACTGGGCTCCTGCAGATAGTAAAGCCCTGCAAAGTAATAAGGATGGCGGGAAGGCGGCAAATTGCTCTTCCTGTCTATGTAGTATCCGTTTTCTATCCAGGGTACCTGCTCGGTTCCAAAAGGTGTCATACTCTCCCACTTTTCCTTTGTCAGCTTATAAGTGTTCACTCGCATTCCCTGCCTGAGAGGCTGTTCATAAGTTTTCAGATACGCCTCAAATTCCTGCCCCAAAAGGCCTCGCATTTCTTCTTCGTAATCTTTCGGCAACTTTATCATTTTATTGAATTTCCTCTATTTCCTCGTATGTAAGCGCCTGAGCCCGGTACCCTTCCGCCAGAATATCCAGTTCCCTGTGAAATCGCTCCAGCTGCTCCAACTCTCCGGTTTTGTAAATCCGGTAAAATTCATCCTGTATTTTCGCCACTTCCCGCTGATTAGAATAGTGGTACAGATTTTCTATGTTATTCAGAATATCCGCCACGAGATTGGACTGATGCAGCATGGAATTCTGGGCGTCCATAACCTCGTTTCGCACTGAAGACATTTCCGCGTCCAGCTGCAGAATGGAATCTGCAGCCCGGTTCAGTCTCTTAGCCAGATGAGGCGGCATATTGCCCTTGTATTTGTACTGCAAAGAGTGCTCAATGGTAGCCCAAAAATTCATGGCCAGAGTTCTTATCTGGATTTCCGCTCGAATTTCCTTACGACCGTTTAAAGTTTCTGTGGCGTAGAGAATAATCATATGGTAGCTGCGGTAGCCGCTTTCTTTCATGTGGGTCACATAATCTTTTTCCTCAAGCACCTGCATATCACTGCGCCTGCGGATTAATTCAACTACCTTCTCAATATCCTCATAAAACTGGCAGATAATACGCACGCCTGCAATATCCTCTACCTTTTCCTCCAGTTCGTCCCAGGAAATGCTTTTCTTCTGCATTTTCTCCAGAATGCTGTTAATGGACTTTACCCGTCCGGTCACCTGCTCAATAGGGGAATACAAGTCTTTTTCTTTGTGTTCTTTTTTCAGCTGATTAAATTTCATGACCAGCTCCTTTACTGCAAGCTCATAAGGAATCAGCAGTTCGCGCCATAAACGTATTTCCATAAAACATTACTCCTTAACTATATCCATAAAGTATAGCATATTTTTTTTCTTTTTAATAGAAAAAATTTTTCTGCCTTTTCTGTAAAAACTGCAGCACCGGATATGGATTCAACGCATGTTCTTCCTCTGTCTGTGTCCGCACATAAATCCCCAAGTGCAAATGCGGTACAAATTTTCCTGCAGTTCCTTCTTCCCCGTATCCCGTATCACCCAGAAAGCCCAGGACTTCTCCCGCCTTTATCTGCTCCCCTGTCTGAAATTCCCGCGCATAAGAAGACAGATGAGCGTAGTAGAAATAACCGCCTCCGGGACTTCGAATGCCGATTCTGTATCCGCCTAGAGGCAGCCATCCCACCTTTTCCACGATTCCGTCAGTCATACTGAGAATGGGATAATATCCGCTTTTTTCCTCTCTGCCGAAAATATCACAGCCTTCGTGCAGCCGCTCTCCCTGAAATGTCCGCCTGGCATGCCAGGAATTTTCAAAGAAAAACTGCTGTCCCTGCACGCCTTTTTGCCCGGCTGCAGGAAAATACTGCAAATCTTCCCAGAAAATACCATAGAGCCTGATTTCATCTGCCGGAATTTCCAGACGCTCCAACATTCTCGTAGGAATCCCTCTGTCTCTCAAATCCTGCAAAGACGTTTTTTCTCTCAGATGCCCTGCCATCTGCGTGTCCAGAAACAAAAGCAGGCACAGCCCCAGCAGCCATTTTCGCACAAAAATTCCTCCGTCTGCCCACAGTTCTTACCTTACATATCATTCTATGTGCCTACAGAGGAATTTATGACTTTTTAAGCCTTTATTCTTTTTAATACTTCCAGAAGATACTTCCACACTCTTTCTACTGATGAAATAGACAGTTTCTCTTCTGTAGTGTGAATATTCTGCATATCCGGCCCTAAAGACACGCAGTCCAGGCCCGGAATTTTTTCATAAAAGAGACCGCACTCTAAACCTGCATGGATAACCTTGATCTCCGGCTCTTTTCCATACATTTCCCTGAATACCTCTATCATAACAGGACGGAGACTGGAATCCTGACGGTATTCCCAGGCCGGATAATCCCCTTCGATGTCAAAGCTGCCGCCCAGAAATTCTGTAAGATATGCGATTTTATCTGCCAGAGCCTGTTTTGCGCTTCCCACAGAGCTGCGCACACTGGCAGTTCCGCACAACGCTTCCGGTGTCAGACTGGTGATTCCCAGATTACAGGAGGTTTCTACCAAGTCCTCGATAAAGCCGCACATTTTCTGGATACCGTTTGGATAATGCAGCAGGAAGAACAGCGCCTTTTCCTGGCTCACCGGGTGCAGAACCGGTTCTGTGCCTTTACCCAGAGCTTCCACGGTTACCGTAATGCCCTCGTCACTTCCGGTGTATTCTCTGCGGAGTATTTCCGTAAAAGTTTCTGCATAAGCACTCAGCGCTTTTCCGTCTTCTGTATCTGCCAGTACCAGCGCCTCTGCCTTCCGGGGAATAGCATTGTCTTTCTGTCCGCCTGTAAGCTCCGCCAGCGCATACTCTGCCGTACCTTTTGCCTCATGCAGAAATCTGGCCAGAAGAATGGTTGCATTTGCCCGGTTTTTGTCAATTTCCGCACCGGAGTGGCCCCCTTTTAAACCGGATACGGTAACCTTCCACCTCTCATTTGTATACTCCTGATACCGTACAGGAAGCTTGGATACTGCCGTCATACCGCCTGCACAGCCGGCCCAAAGACACCCTTCCTCCTCCGAATCCAGATTCAGCAGATACTTCGCCTCAAGGGGCGCGGTATCCAGTGCTGCCGCACCTAAAAGTCCGATTTCCTCATCCACAGTAATCACCACTTCCAGAGCCGGGTGCTGCAGCGTGTCATCCTCCAAAATTGCCAGCGCATAGGCCACGGCAATGCCGTCATCCCCTCCTAAAGTAGTATCTTTGGCATAGATAAAATCACCGTCAATTCCCAGCTGTAGTGCATCTTTGGTAAAATCATGGCTGCTTTCCGGTTTTTTCTCACACACCATGTCCATATGTCCCTGCAGCATAACCACAGGCGCTTTTTCATAGCCCTCTGACGCGTCCTTGAAAATTACCACGTTATTGCTTTCATCCTGTATACAACGAAGTCCCCGATCTTTCGCAAATTCCACCAGATAATCACTGATTTCCTTTGTATTTCCCGAACCATGAGGAATTTTTGTCAGTTCCTCAAAATAATAATAAACTCTCTTTGGCTCTAAATTTTCTAAAACTGCCATTTCTGTTACCTCCTGCTGTTTTTCTATGATTCATTTTTACACATTCTGGTGCAAATAGCAAGTCCCATTCCCATTTCGGACATAGCCGGATTTTCTGCTTCATATAGTAAGACAAAGAAGCATCCCAACCTTTTCGGGGGATTTTTATGAAACGTGCCTTTTCTTTTCTTCCTTTTATCCTGTTTTTCTGTCTGCTCCTGTTCTTTCCCCGGCAGTCCCTGCTGGGGGCAAAGACCGGGCTGATGTTGTGGTTCTTTACACTCCTGCCTTCCATGCTGCCCTTTCTTATCCTATCCTCTCTGTTTGTGCACCTGGGAGTTTTGGAGAAGCTCTTCGGCAGGGGAGCCTCTTTCTGGGGCAAGGTATTCGGACTGTCACCCCAGGGAGCTTACGCCCTCTTTATGGGTATTTTCTGCGGTTATCCCATGGGGGCAAAAGTCACAGCTGATTTGTACCGAAGCCAGCGTATTAGCAGAGAGGAGGCCGATTATCTGCTGACCTTTTCCTGTCATCCGGGGCCCTCCTTTCTCTCTGCCTATCTCTGTGTGGAAATTCTGGGAAGGGAAGACGTGACCGGATGGACTTATCTGGTGATTTACCTGTCCTCTTTTCTGTGTTCCCTGCTTTTTCGCCCTTCCCTCAAGAAACAGTCTGTATCGGACATCCCGGCTGTTTCTGTACCTTTCCGGGGGAACTTAAAAAAAGAGACATCCGTCTCCCTGTCTCTTGGAGAAGCTCTGGATGCCTCTATTTTAAATGCATTCTTATCCATCACCAAACTGGGAGGATATATGATTCTGTTTTCGGTTTTACAAAGTTTCCTGAAGACATGGCTTCCGGCAGCTCCCTGTATCCGTTATCCGGTACTGGGACTTATGGAAATCACCACCGGCCTTTCTGCCCTTTCCCAAAGCCGCCTGCCCTTTTCCCCGCTCTACGTTCTCACCGTATCCTTTGCTTCATTTGGCGGTCTATGCGTAGCGGCCCAGACAAAATCCATGCTGGCAGATACAGACCTGTCCCTTGTACCTTATCTGAAAGGAAAACTCTGCTGTCTTGCCATTACTCTGGCTCTGACCTTTTTCTTAGTCGAAATCGTCAAAGTCATCATCTAAATCATCATCGTAATCATCTGGCTCATAAGAATCCGCCTGTGCAGGAGACGGCGCTGCGGTCTCTTCCTGTACAGGAGTGCTGCTGCCCTGTGTAAGCTGCGGAGAAAGCTCTGCACGGTTCTGTTTGATAACATCTACAGAAGCCTGCAGGGTACGGACGAATTCATTGTACTTAGCAGCTGCATCCTCTAACATAGAAGAAGCAATCTGCCCCATATTTGCCATCATCTCATCCGTATAGGAAACTGCGCTGAGACGCAGATTGTTCGCATCATTGGTTGCTGCATCAATGATAGCCTGTGCCTGCTGGTTTGCACTGTTTACGGTCTCATTGGCCTGTGCATATGCCTGCTGCATAACTTCAGATTCTTTTACCATTTCCTGCACCTGTTTCTTGGTATCTTCAATGATATTATCTGCTTTTGCCTGGGCATCCTGCAGAATTGCATCCTTGTTGCTGATGATTTTCTGGTATCGTTTAATTTCATCAGGAGTTTTCAGACGCAGTTCTCTTAAAAGTTCTTCGATTTCTTCTTTATTCACAATGATTTTTGTTGTGGATAAAGGCTGATATTTACAGCTCTCTACATATTCTTCAATTTCTTCAATAATCTGTTCAATTCTGCTGCTCATTCTCAATTCTCCTTATCGTATCTCATTCTGTTTTTTCGAATGTCTGTTTCTGTATTTTTCTTCCACCCTCTGCGCCACATATTCCGGCACAAATTTGGAAATATCGGCACCAAAAGAAGCTGCTTCCTTTACAGTGGTGGAACTTAAATAGGCATACTGGAGACTGGTAGTCAAAAACATGGTGTCGATATCCATTGCCAGTACCCGGTTTGTCTGCGCCATCTGCAGTTCATATTCAAAATCTGTAATTGCCCGCAGACCGCGGATAATAACCTTTGCTTCGCAGCTCCGTGCAAAATTCACGGACAAACCGTCGAAAGACTGCACCTTTACATTTGGTATGTCTCTCGTTATATACTCTAATATATTAACACGTTCCGCAACAGAAAACAACGGACTTTTTGCAGAATTATTCAAAACTGCCACAATTACCTCGTCGAAAAGCTCTGCCGCCCTTTTTATAATATCTAAATGTCCATAGGTCGCCGGGTCAAAGCTTCCCGGATAAATTGCTCTCGTCATTTTAGTGCCTTTCTTATGAAAACATGCTGATTTGTCTTATACTGTTTCACTTTTTCCGTGAAAAATCCGTACTCTTCCAGATAATCGAATTTTGTAGAAAGAGAAGCCTCCACAATAATCCGTGTGTTCTTGTCCACACAGGCGGCCCCGCGCAGCTGCTCCAGCACCTGCTTCTCCAGCCCCCTGTCATAGGGAGGGTCCATAAAAATACAGTCAAAAGGCTTCGCCTCCTGCAGAGAAGCCAGGACACCAAAAACGTCCTGGCTGTATACCTGAGCTTTGGATGCAAGCCTGGTAAATTTCAGATTTTCCTCTATAACGGCTGCTGCTCTTCTGTTTTTTTCAATAAAGGCACAAAAGTCTGCCCCCCTGCTTAAAGCCTCAATCCCAATGCCCCCACTGCCTGCAAAAATATCCAGAAATCTGCACTGGCAAAGATAAGGCTGCAGCATATTAAACAGCGTCTCTTTAATACGGTCTGTGGTGGGCCGGGTTTCTAGGCCCGGAATGGTTTTAAGCGGCATACTTTTTGCACTGCCTGCAATTACTCTCATATCTTCTGTCCTTTTTTAACGTATCACTTTTAACGATTCAGGCGATAATCCAAATCGCCCTGGTCCAGTCCCAGAATCAGGGACTCTGCAGTTGCAATATTGGTTGCAATGGGAATGTTATACTGGTCGCAGCATCTGGAAATCTGATATACGTCCGGCTCTTTTGCATCTATCATAGCCGGATTGTAGAAAAAGATTACCATATCAATATCGCTGCGCTCAATCATTTCCGTAAACTGTTTGTCTCCGCCCATACTTCCCGGAAGGAATTTGTGAACCCGAAGATTTGCAGCTTCTTCGATACGCCTTCCTGTAGTTCCTGTAGCATAGATTTCATGTTTTGCCAATATGTTTTTATACGCAATACAAAAATCTTCAATCAGGGCTTTTTTACTGTTATGTGCTATAATCCCAACGTTCATCTACATCAATCCTTATTTTTTTTATAATAACAACAATTACAGGGTTCTCTGCCGCCCGGTATTGTAGTCCAGAGTCATTATAGCAAAAACACCAACTTTTTGCAATTATTTTTTAGTCATTTATACATTTTTTACAAAATCCGATACTTTTCCGCTCTATAAATGCTCTGATTATGAAACTCGATTTCATATTGTAATACAATTCACAAAATTTGTCAAAACTTGAAAGAACTTCTAGGGTAAAATCTTTTCAAATTCACATAATAGGATTGTAACACAAAATCATATTTCAAAGGAGGAACAAAAAATGTCTAACAACAATTCTTCTTCAAACAGAGCAGTTGTACCCGAAGCAAAAGGAGCCTTAAACCGTTTTAAATATGAAGTGGCCAACGAATTAGGTGTACCTCTTACAGACGGATACAACGGAAACCTGACTTCCAAACAGAACGGTTCCGTAGGCGGTTATATGGTGAAAAAAATGATTGAAGCACAGGAAAGACAGATGAGCGGAAGCGGCTCTACACAGCAGTACTAAAAAGAACCATTCCTGCTTTCACGGAAAAGAGGGCTTTTTACAAGTCCTCTTTTCTTTGTACAATTTTCCAACATTTTCCTCTGGACATTTCTTTTTCAGGGGTGTATGATAGGAAATACAAAACATACGTTTCCCTTTCAAATGTTTGTTGCTTCCCGGTACGCAACGAAAAGATACCCGGGCTCAAATGTCCGTTGCTTCCTGGTATGCAACCAAAAGATAACCAGGCTCAAATACAGCCCCTTCTTAAAGCATATCCAAAATCATATCAACCCAATCAAATCTTAGGAGAATCTATGAAAAATCATCATTTCTATTTCATTTCAGACGAGTATTTTCAAAATTTTCACGACCGATACCTAATGAGAAACAAAGAATCCACAAAAGAAAAGAGCCACAACCGCCCCTGCTACTGTGCTTTTCAGGATAGACAGCACCCGGAGCTCTACTGGTTCATTCCTTTTTCTTCCCAAGTGTCCAAATTCCGAAAAGTATACAAAAGCAAACTAGCCCGTTACCAACGGTGCAATACCATTGTATTCGGCCAGGTGCTGGGACATGAAAAAGCCTTCCTGATTCAGAATATGTGTCCGGTCACCAGACGCTACATCACCATGGAATACATAGATTCCGCCTCCCAAAACCCTGTACAGCTTTCCCGCAAAACCCAGCGCCAGCTTCTGAAATACGCCCGTGAAGTTATAGAACAACTTCGCCGGGGCAACACTTCTCTTATTTTCCCCGACGTACTCTCCATCGAAAAGCAGCTTCTGAAAGAAGAACAGCAGGAAGTCCAGAAAAAAAGAACCTCTTTTACAACAAATCATAAAAGAAGTTCTCTCCATGTTTCAAAAAAGTCCGTCTTATAAGTCTATTTTTCTTCCACCTTCTACGAATTCACCATTTACCACATAGTAAGCAGCGTTTTCTTCCGGTTTTACATAAATCTGTATGTCTTTGATGTCACTTTCTTTTTTTCCCGTCTCTGCCGCCCATGCTTTTCTCACATTTGCCTTGATGGTTTCCATATCCAGTTCTTTTCCTGCAAACTGTAAAAATACGATTTCCTTTGCAGCAGCCGGTGTTGTCTTTGCAGTTGTTGTCTTTGTGGCAGTTGCTTTTTTCGCAGCTGCTTCCTTCTTTGCAGCCCCTCTTTTTACCGGCGCTTTCTTTGCAGCTGTTTCAGTTTTTGTTTCTTCTGTCTTCGCTGGAGTCGTCTTTACAGCGGCAGCCTCTGCTGCAGCCTTTGTGGTTGTCTTTCTAACTGACATTTCTATCTCCTCCTTTGTCACTTGCAACTTTAAATGTCCTGTTTATGATACCTCTTTTCCTGAAAACTTTCAAGTTTTTATGGCAAAA
This sequence comes from Candidatus Blautia stercoravium, assembly GCA_019114495.1. GTDB lineage: Bacteria > Bacillota > Clostridia > Lachnospirales > Lachnospiraceae > Blautia > Blautia stercoravium. Next base: position 18,929 of record DXFK01000181.1, on the reverse strand, counting down.
CATTTTTTATATCAAAACACCTTCCCCCATTTGTCACAAGCCCGGTGTTTCTATTCGATTTTTCGTATAGGACTGCAGACATTCCCTAAGACGGGCATTCTGCGGAAGAGATAAATCCCTGTCCAGTGTCAGAATAGAACCTACAGCTTCACTGGCTTCCTTTAAAATCTCTGCATCCTGAAAGATATCTGCAAGCCGGAATTCCAAAAGACCGCTTTGCCGAATTCCAAACAAATCTCCCGGTCCTCTCAGCCTTAAATCTTCCCCTGCAATATAGAAGCCATCATTGGACTTTACCAGAATTTCCAATCGTTCCTTGGTCTCTGCGTCTTTGCCTCCCTGTACAAAAATACAGTAGGACTGGTGTTCTCCTCGCCCTACCCGGCCGCGAAGCTGATGAAGCTGTGCAAGCCCAAAGCGTTCTGCATTTTCCACCATCATCACGGTAGCATTGGGTACATTGACTCCTACCTCAATAACCGTGGTAGACACCAGCACCTGAATTTCATTGGCGGCAAACTGTTCCATAATTCTGTTTTTTTCTGCTGCTTTCATTCTCCCGTGGAGATAAGTCACCTGAATATTTCCGGGAAGCGCTTCTTTTAATTTCTGGCTGTAATCCAGTACATTTTCCGCTTCCAGCCCCTCACTTTCTTCTACCATAGGACAGATAACATAGACCTGCCGCCCCTCCTGTACCTGTTTTTGAATAAAACTGTATGCTTTTGGCCGGTAGGATGTATCCACTACACAATTCTTAATGGGAAGTCTTTTTGCGGGAAGTTCATCCATAACAGAAATGTCCAGGTCACCGTAGAGAATAATAGCCAACGTTCTGGGAATAGGCGTAGCGCTCATCACCAGAACATGGGGCTTTGTTCCTTTTTTCGACAAATCTTCTCTCTGTCCGACTCCAAAGCGGTGCTGTTCATCTGTAATTACGAGGGCCAGATTTTTATAAATGACCTTTTCCTGAATCAAAGCATGAGTTCCTACAACAAGACGTGCTGCTCCGGATACAATTTTTTCATATCGTTCCCTTTTTTCCTTGGCTGTATGAGAGCCTGTAAGAAGCACGGCTTCAAAAGGCAGCCCCTGCTTTTCCAGCAGTTTACACAACTCCTCATAATGCTGTCTGGCCAGCACTTCCGTAGGCACCATAAGAGCTGCCTGATACCCGTTTGCCGCCGTCAGTATCATAGAAAGAAATGCAATGATAGTCTTTCCGCTTCCCACGTCTCCCTGTACCAGCCTGGACATCAGTGTGTGTCCAATCATATTAGTTTCAATCTCGTTCCAAACACGTTTCTGTGCATTGGTCAAAGGATATGGCAGATTTTCTATCACATTTTCAGTCTCCCACACTGGTTTCATGGCAAAGGTATTCCGGGAATCCATATTTTTTTCTTTCATCATGCGGACAGACAGAATAAAAAACAGAAATTCATCAAAAACCAGTCTTTTGCGCCCTATGACCAAATCCTTCTTATCTTTGGGAAAATGCGTATGGGACAAGGCATAATTATATTCTGCCAGCTGATAATGATTCCGGTATTCCTCCGGCAGATATTCTGCTGTAATTTCCCGGCTGTCCAGAATCTGGTGCATGGTCTTGACCATGAGTTTATTCGTCAGCCCCTTTGTCAGACTGTATACCGGATACAGGGTATGAAGCATAGCCTCGTAATCCTCTCTGCCAAAGATTTCCGGCTGTTCCATGGTCAGCCGCCCACCCTTTCTCACAACAGTTCCACGGAAAATATAAAGTCCCCCTGACCGCAGGGTATTCCTAAGGAACGGCATATTATACCAGGTTAGCTGCAGACTGCTTCTCTCATCCCGCAAGGCAGCTGTCACTACAGTCCTTTTTCCGGTATTACTCATGCCTACTCTTCCTGAAATCCGCCCCAGAACGGCTGTTTTCTTTCCCTCTTCTGCCTCTGATACAGATACCGGCTCTTTATATTCATCGTAATCTCTGGGATAATATCGCAGAAAATCTCCCACTGTGACAATTCCCAGTTTTGCGAAAAGCTTTTCTGTTTTTTCCCCGATTCCCTTTATGCTTCGTATGCTGTCCTGCTCTCTCATATTTCTCTGCTCCTACTGGTCTTTTTGTCTCTACAATCCGTCCGGCTGTGTTTTTCCGTACAGGAAAAGGCTGCCGCACGGACGGTATGAAACACACCGCTTTGTGCCGCAGCCCCGTCCTCTTACAGGGGGTTCCAAAATTTATTCCACAGAAACAATATAATAGTAAATTGGCTGTCCGCCGTTATGAATTTCAATATCAAAATCAGGATACTGTTCTTCCAGACGTTCTGCCAGATGTTCTGCATCTTCTTCGCTTACATCCTGTCCGTAGTATACACTGATAATTTCTGAATCTTCATCTGTCATTTCCTGTAGGGCCGCTACAGTAATGTCTTCAATCCCCGTTCCCACAGCCAGAAGGCCATGGTCGCCGATTCCCATAATATCTCCCTGACGGATTTCCTTGTCATCAATCTTTGTATCACGGACAGCATAAGTAATCTGACCGGTCTTTACATTTCCCACTGCTTCCATCATTTCCTCTGTATTCTGGTCTACCGTCTTATCCGGTACATAGGAAATCAGGGCTGTAATTCCCTGAGGAATGGTCTTGGTAGGAATGACGATGATATTTTTGTCCTCTGTCAAATCTCTGGCCTGGTTTGCCGCCAGAATAATATTCTTATTGTTTGGGAAAATGAAAATATTCTTTGCATTTACCCGTTCAATGGCCTGCAGCACGTCCTCGGTGCTGGGGTTCATGGTCTGTCCGCCTTCAATCAGGTAATCTGCACCCAGTTCTTTAAAGATTTCTCCCATACCGGCTCCCACGGATACGGAAATAAAACCAACCTCTTTTTCCGGTTCTGCCGCCGCCTGCTGTGCAGCCATTTTTTCTGCTTCTTTGATAACCTTTTCGTGATGTTCCAGGCGCATATTGTCAATCTTCATGTTGGATAACTGCCCATACGTCAGAGCCCGCTGGATTGCCTCACCAGGGTCGTTGGTATGTACATGGACTTTGACAATCTCATCGTCCGCTACCACAACCAGGGAATCTCCAATAGACATCAGATATTCTTTAAACTCGTGCTCGTCTTTTTCCGTAAACTGCTTTTCCAGCATAATGATAAACTCTGTGCAGTATCCGAATTTGATATTGCTTTCTTCTGCAGAAACCGGCTTGCCTGACACGGCTGTCTTGGGCTTTTCAAAATTCAAATCAATTTCTTTGCCCATATATCCGTCAAAAGCGCCCTTTAATACTTCCAGAAGTCCCTGTCCGCCGGAATCCACTACACCTGCTTCCTTCAGCACGGGAAGCATGTCCGGAGTTCTGGAAAGCACCAGCTCTGCCTCTGCAATCACATCTGTAAAAAAGGTTTCCAGGCTGTCACTTTCTCCGGCAATTTCCAGAGCCTTTTCTGCCGCCCCTCTTGCCACAGTCAGAATGGTTCCTTCTTTTGGCTTCATAACCGCCTTATATGCGGTCTCCACGCCCTTTTCAAAAGCTCTGGCAAACACAACAGCGTCTACAGTATCGTAATGTTCGATAACTTTTGTAAATCCTCTTAAAAGCTGAGAAAGAATAACACCGGAGTTTCCTCTTGCACCTCTTAAAGAGCCGGAAGAAATAGCCTTTGTCAAAGACTTCATGCTGGAATCGGACAGCGCACTCACTTCAGAGGCTGCTGACATAATCGTCAGAGTCATATTGGTTCCGGTATCTCCATCAGGAACCGGAAAGACGTTTAATTCATTAATCCACTCTTTTTTCGCTTCCAGATTTTTTGCCCCGGAAAGGAACATTCTGCCAAGCATCTTCGCATCAACGGTATTGGTATTCAAAACAAGTTTCCTCCTTATTAATCAATTACTCTTACGCCTTCTACGAGGATATTGATTTTCTCTATAGTCAGGCCTGTAAATTCTTCTACTTTGTACTTCACGTTGCTGATTAAATTGTCAGAAACAGCTGAAATACTAACCCCATAGGCAACAATCACATGAAAGTCCAGAGTAATTTTGTTGTCGGCAATGGTGACATTGATTCCATGCTTCAGGCTGTCTCTCTTTAATAATTTTACAAGTCCGTCTTTCATGCTCACGGCAGCCATACCTACAATCCCAAAACATTCTACTGCTACACTGCCCGCATAAGTTGCAATCACATCGGTATCAATCGTAATTTTTCCTAATCCTGTATCAACAAATCCATTCATGCACGGATACCTCCATACTTTTTTTATAATATGTATTCTACCATATCTTTTCCAAAAACGAAATAATAATTTAAATTTTTTATAATTTTACTTGCAAAAGTGTATATCATCTGCTAAAATAGTCAGTGTTGTGAGTTTGTTACACGGACTTATTATATATTTAAGGAGGTGCTACCATGGCAAAGTGCGCAATTTGTGAAAAAGGTGCTCATTTTGGAATCAGCGTGAGCCATTCTCATAGAAGGTCAAACAAAATGTGGAAATCCAACATCAAATCTGTAAAAGTTAAAACAGACAACGGAAACGCAAAGAAAATGTATGTTTGTACTTCCTGTTTAAGAAGTGGTAAAGTGGAAAGAGCTTAATACTAATTGACACATTGACAGACCTTGTCTTTTCGACAAGGTCTGTTTTTTATTCGTTTTAAAAATGGCAGCTGCAGAACAGATTGTACCCTATCAGCAGGCACAAAGCTGCCACAACCACCATGAAGAGCGTCTTGGGAAAAATCAAAGCAATAAACAGTCCCATTCCGAATGCAAACAGAAACAATCCACATACACGGCTCATGCTCTGCTCTCCTTTGCCTTTTCCCTATTAGTATATGCAAAGCCGCTTCCTTTCTATTCTGTTTTCACGGTTTCCTGGGTTTTTACTTCTGTTTTTTTGTCTTTTTTCTCTTCGGTATGAATCACAACTTCAGATTCTTTCTTGCCCTCTGTAAATTTACTCAGGAAATCCGGCACCATATCCAAAACCTTGGTAAGGCCGTCCTGATTCTTTATGTTCACCAGTTTTGTCACGCCGCCGGAAATGACCAGCACGGCACTGGGAGAAATTTTTCCTCCCATAGCGCCGCCGCCGTTGTTTTTCTTCTCTTCGGCAAAAGCACCTGCCCCTACGCCAAAAGAAACATCCACCAAAGGCAGGATAATGGTATCTCCCACGGTAATTGCTTCTCCTACCACTGTTTTTGTAGTAATAAAGCTGTCCATTCCCTTAAACAAAGATTCTACTGTAGTCCGAAAATTATTCTCTGCAGCCATGTCTGCTTCCTCCTTAAAAATATGTTCTTATTTTTTTCACCAAATACCGGATATCCCGGCTCCAAAACAGGTTCCATGCCAGAAGCACAAAGTGAATTCCGTAAATCCGCCCCTTGATACTGATTCTTCCCTGGAAAAGATTACGGTCAAAATAAGGTTCTATGGTAAAGTGTTTCCCATAAAGAGGGTAAAATATGCCTGTTGCGCCCAAAAGTTCACCGGCCAGACACGGATCCTCCAGTCCCAATTTCACATGTCCCTCCACCTTGCCTGGACGTATGCGGCGAAGAAACTTCTTTACTTCTGTAAAGAGCAGTGACTTTCCATTTTGAAACTGCTCTGATTTCAAAAGTCTTTTGATGGATTCTATTTTAGCACAAATTTTCGTCCATGTTAACCGGAAATTTTTCAGTGCTTTGAAAAATCTGCTCGGCAGCTCCCACAATTTTTTCAGGAAATTCCATACTTTTTTTAACACAATCTCCCTTTTTGGAGTATGCTTCTGTTGTTTTTGTTTATCCCCATCTGCCGTTTCCGACTTAGGTTCTGTTTTCTGCACCTTGGCTTCTGTCTTTGGAGGTTGTTCCTGAGTCTGTTCTTTTGACGTTTCAGCGGGAGAAGAAACAGACTCTTTCCTGTTTTTCCTGCGCTCCCGTCTTTTTTCCAGAAAAGTCAGCACCTTTTCCAGGGGAATTCCAAATACCCTTACCGTACATTTCGTTTCCCCGCCGCTTCCGCTATAGGTTCCTTTCACAGATATCAGGTGAAAAAGCCAGGATATCTTTGCCGTTCCTCTGCAGCCTGCCTCATCTTTTTCTCCTTGTATCCCATAGCCTACCGGACAGAACAGCAGAGATAGTATGAACAGCAGAAGCAGCCCCAGAAGAACCAGCAGAAGGATACCCACTGCCTTTAAAATTCCCAGTAAGATATGTAGCACAATCATAATGTCACCTGCTGCTCTCCTCTCCAATCTGATGTTCCAGCCACTGCCGTACCTGGGCTGTGCCGGTCTGTTCGTATGTTTTTCGCACCAGCATTTCCGTCATCTCCAGGGCTTCCGCATAACCTCTGCAGAGTCCTATAATCAAGGGACAGTTCTTTCTTCTGGCTCTTTGCTTCAGTTCATTGGCCGAAAAAATATCCAGCTGATTCCTGGGATTGGACGCCAGGGTAATGAGATAAACATCCACCACCCCTGCGCCTATACTGATTTTCCTTATCAGCTGTTTTTTCTTCTTTCTTGCATTATCACCAACATACAGATTCTTATACCAATTCAACATAACGATTCCTTTTTTTCCTTTTTCAAACGCTCCTCCAAAGCCTCTGCCACGGTTTCCAGAACCTTGATTCTGGCATAGTATTTGTGATTTCCTTCCACAATTATCCAAGGCGCCTGTGAGGTGGATGTGCGGATAATCATTTCATTGACGGCCTCCTCATAGGAATCCCATTTTTCCCTGTTCCGCCAGTCTTCCTCCGTAATTTTCCACTGCTTCTTCGGATTTTCCATTCTGGCATCAAAGCGCCGCTTCTGCTCTTCCTTGTCAATCTGCAGCCAGAATTTCAGCACAATGGCGCCCCCATGAACCAAAGACGCTTCCATCTCGTTGATTTCCCGGTAAGCCCTCTGCCATTCTTCTCTTGTACAAAAGCCTTCGATTCGCTCTACCATAACTCTGCCGTACCAGGTTCTGTCAAAAATAGCAATATGTCCGGCTTTGGGCATATTTCTCCAAAATCGCCAGAGATAGTGATGGCTTTTCTCTAAATCACTGGGGGCAGCCGTAGGGTTCACCACATACCCTCTGGGGTCCATAGGTTCTGTCAGACGTTTAATGGCCCCGCCTTTCCCAGCCGCATCCCAACCTTCAAACCCCAGTACTACCGGAATCCTTCTGCGATAAATTTCACTGTGAAGAAGTTCTATGCGGCTCTGCAGCTTTTTCAATTTTTCTTTGTATTCCTTTTCTGTATAAGAAAGAGATAAATCCACCTTGCTTAAAACCGAAGACACCAACTGACGTTCCGGCAGCACACTTAGCACCCCATCATCTGTTTCCGTGTTTTTCTCCTCTTCCTCTTTCTTAACCCGCACCGCCTCTTCCAGACGGCGGATAACCTCTGTGTAAATCTTTACAGTAGCAAATCTCCGGTTCTCTGCCTCCACAATAACCCAGGGCGCACAGGCTGTTTCTGTCTTTTCCAACATTTCTTCATTCATGCTTTTATATCTGCGGTAATTCCTGTTTCGCTTTTCATCCTGCCTGCTGACCTTCCAGGCGGTTTCTTTTGAAGCCAGCATTTTATCAAACCGTTTCCTCTGCTCTTTCTGGCTGATATAGAGAAAAAACTTGATAAGCACATTGCCGTCGTCTGTCAGTGTTCGTTCAAAACTATTAATTTCCTCGCAGGTATGCAAAAACTCTTTTTCCGGAAAGTTCTTTTCAAACCGTTCTGTGGAAAGCCGCCTATACCAACTGGTATCAAAAATGGCAATTCTGCCCTTCTCCGGAGTTTTTGTCCAGAACCGCCAGAGAAAAGGGTGCAGCCTCTCCTCTTCGTTTTCCTCCTTAATAGCAAAAACCTGAAATCCTCTGGGGTCCAGAGGATGGATCAGATGATTAATCTGTACCCCTTTTCCGGAAGCATCCAGTCCTTCAAAAACAAGTATGACCGGAATCTCCAGGCTTCTGCATTCTCTCTGCAGACCGGCCAGCCTCTCTTCCAGTCCGTCTATGCACTTCCGGTAATCTTCCTTTGTCATTTTCTTTGTAAGGTCAATTTGTTCCAGCATAGTCCTTCCTCCTTTTACACCTATTCCAAAAAGGCTGCCGCACGAAGCATACACTCCCGAATGTGCAGCTCATGGGACAGCCCTGATTAGAAATACTTCCGATTTCCCCACAGATTTGCTTTTTTCAAATCCAGGTATTCACTATAAGCCTTTTCCAATATCTGCTTTTCATTTGAAAAACGTAAAAGATGGTAAGCTTCATGGAATTTGTAAAAACCAGAGTCCACAAAATACTCTTCCCTCTGAGGTCTGCTGTAATAGCTTCCGGCAGACATCAGATACCAGTAGACATCTTTTTCTACAGTATCCTCCGGTATGCAAAAACTATACTGGCTTTTTCCTACATATTTAATAATATTGGCATTTACTCCGGCTTCTTCCCTGACTTCCCTCAGCGCCGTATCCTTATAGTCTTCGCCTTCCTCTACGGTTCCCTTGGGCAATACCCAGCCTTCGTATTTATGCTTGTAGGACTTGTACAAGGTCAGTATTTTTCCTCGATATATTACCACCCCGCCACAGCTTGTTGCTTCAATCATTTTGCACAATCCTCCTGCTTTAAGCACCTATGGTGCCTGCGTTGTGTTTCTTTATTGGTAGTATACCTCTTTTTTCGGACAAGTGCAACAAATTTAACAAACTGCAGCGGAAAAATTTGTGGACTTTGTTAAGTTTTCCCTGTTTTTAGCCATAATAAAAGGCATTAAAAATTTCATGGGCCACTGGAACTGCTACCGAGCTTCCGGTCCCTGCGCCTTCTGCAATGACAGCAACCACCAACTCCGGGTCTTCCACATTGGAAAATCCGATAAACCAGGAATGTGTCTTAATGCTTCCGTCTGAACCGTAGTATTCCGCAGAACCTGTCTTTCCTGCCGCAGAATAACTCTCTCCGGAAAGCTGGGTTCCGGTTCCCCGGTTCACAACCTCTGCCATAAGGTTTTTCAAAGTGGCCGCTTCACTTTCCGTCATCAACTCTTTGTAAACCGAAGGCTTTGTACTTTTTACCTTACTGCCGCTTACGGTTTCAATACGGTCAATATAATACGGCTGCATGAGTTTCCCGTCATTGGCAATCGCACTGGTAATCAAAGCCATATGCATGGGAGATACCAAAGTATTGCCCTGTCCAATAGAAGTCTGCATCAAAAGCGGCTTGCCCGGCGTACTGCCCAGTTCAAACTTACTCTTGGTGTAATCAATGGGAATTGGCAGCTTCTTGTTAAACAGCAGATCCTCTGCTGTCTTCTGCAGACTGCTTCCACCCAAATCCAATCCTATCTGGGTAAATGCCGTATTGCAGGATTCTGCAAAAGCGGTGGTAAAATCTTCATTTCCATGCACTTCTCCGCCAAAACAAGGTATGGTATGACCATCCACCGTAATACTTCCAGTACAGTCATAGAAAAAATTATCAATGGTTCCGTTTTTCCGCAGATAAGCCAGCGCATCTACCACCTTAAAAACAGAACCCGGCGGATACGCACCCTGGGTAGCCCGGTTCAAAAGACTGCTGTTGCTGGAATCGCTGACCAGATAATCCCAGTCTGCGCTTAGGGTATTGGGGTTAAAATCCGGCTTGCTTACAGAGGCCAGTACAGCTCCTGTTTTAGGGTCCATAACAACCACAGCGCCGTTATAACCGCCCAAAGCATTGTAGGCTGTTTCCTGCAGCTTGGTATTTAAGGTGGTCACCACATTGTCTCCCGGATTTTTATATTCCATAATTTCATTTTTTACCTGGTCAATATAATCATTATGTGACGTCATAAGAGAGGTGTTGGCCAAAGCCTCCAGTCCGTTCTTTCCATGGCTGTCATAACCCACCACATGGGCAAACATATTGCCATAGGGATATACGCGGGTCTCATTCCCTTCCTCATCGGTATCTGTCCTTGCCAGCACCTGTCCGTCTGCGGAAACAATGCTGCCTCTTAAAATTCTGTCTTCCATCTGGTTCTGGCGTGTATTATAGGGACTGCTAAGAATCTCTTCTCTCTTTGCCACATTAAAATAGACCATATATCCAATCAGGGAGAGAAAAATCGCCACAAAGAAATAACTGATAATGGTATATTCCTTATTTCGTGCCCGTTTTACCTTCTTTCTTTTCTGGTTCACTCTCTGAGTTTCTTTGCCACGCTGCTTTGTACTTTTTTTATTTTTGCTTTTCAAGTTCCTCATCCTCGTCTTCTCTTAAAATATACAAGCCCTGAATAATAGCCAGCATAATAATGGTGCTCAGTGCAGAACTTCCTCCATAGCTGACCAGGGGAAGGGTAATACCCGTCATAGGAATAAATTTGCTGACGCCTCCAATCGTAAGAAAAACCTGAAAAGCGTATTCTGTCCCCAGCCCCAGAGCAATGAGTTTATAGAAACGTTTCTTAATGCGCAGAGAAATATTCACAACCAGAAGGAACATACTCATACAGATGAGAATCATGCAGATGGCGAACAATCCTCCCAGTTCCTCGCAAATGGCGGCGAACATATAATCCTGCTTCACGAAAGGAATCATTTCAGGAGACCCTTGGCAAAGTCCCGTCCCAAACCAGCCGCCTGCCCCAATGGCAAACAACCCTTGAACAATCTGATAACCGGAATTTTCATACACGGAAAAAGGCGCCTTCCATGCCACGACTCGCTGCCGCACATGAGCAAAAAGAAAATATGCGATAACCGCTGCCGCACTTCCGCTTCCCAGTCCCGCCAAAAGATAAAGAGGCTTTTTTGTTGCCACATAAAGCATTACCACATAAGTGATAAAAAATACAACGGCACTTCCCAAATCACTGGAAAGAACCAGCACCAACACATGCACGGCAGCCACAATGGTGGTAATCACATGGTCTTTAAACTGGGCGCTTTTCTTATACAGCCTGCTGGCTACGAAAAACACAAAAATAATCTTTACAAACTCCGAAGGCTGAAAAACGAAAGACCCCAGATTGATGTTGATTTTCGCGCCGTTGACATTGGCCCCGAAAATCAGTACGACCAGCAAAAGCCCCAGTCCCATGGCCGCATAGAACCAGGTCCACATTTTCAGAAAATACATTTTCTTAATGAGAATCGGCACTATCATGGCAATGACCGTAGCTGCTGCCACAATCATAAACTGCCGCTTGGCCGAATCCGGAGACAGCCTTGCCAGCATAATAAAGCCAATGGATAAAAGCATGCACATATGGTTCAGAAGAAGGATAGATGCCTTCTTATAACACAGCCGATACAGCCCCTGCACAACCACCAGATACAGCAAAAGAGCGCCGAACAGATACAGAATTTCCAGCTTTTCCTCTTTCAGAAAAATTACCAGAAAAGCCGTGAAATCCATAAATACAATCAGCAAAAGCTGTTTTCTTAAAATATACCGTTTGTCATAATCGTCCTCGTACTTAAAGACTGTAAAACTCTCTAAGGTATAGAGAGCAATCAGTATCAGTATAAGGTATTTTGAAAGTTCAATAATGATATTAAGCACTTTTTCACCTACTCCACTCCACGTTTAAAATGTCCTTTCGTAACACCGGATATTTGAAACGTGTCTTTCTTTTTCCCTTTGTTTCCTTCTTCCAGATAGGCTGCCGCAAATGCGTTTAACAGTTCTTTCATCCTTTCCGGCCCTTCGGATGTGAAATTCATACGCAGCGCCGAAAATCCCATGTCTCTTATCTGTTCTGCCTCCTCCAAAAGCCCGGTCGGCACACTGTTGTAAATCACATTATAACAGAAATCGCAGAAACATTTTGTCGTAAACTGCTGATCATACCGGTCTTTTATCTGTATTTCCCCTGACTTATGGTCGCAACGGCCGCAGGTCTTTTTCACGCACTGGGCAGAAACCATCATAGGACAAAAGCCGTATACAATCATCTCGCTGTTTTCATGACGTCTGTGCCGGATTTCACTGCAGTTTAATTCCAGCGGAACCGTGGTTCTCTTTACCTGCAGATTTTCCAGAAATTCTTCTGCAAGGTCATTAAAGCTGTACACGGAATAGTCTGTTACTGCTTTAAAAAGCAGCCCCAATTCTTTCAGATATCCCAGTTCTTCCAGATTTCTCACCAGAAATCCCTCTGTCTTTTCTGCTATTTGGGCTATTTCCCGCTCCATGCCATCCATTCTTCCTTCTCGCAACATATAGGGCAATGCCAAATAAAATTCTTTGCCCGCCCTGTGGGTTTCCTCTGCAGCCCTAAGCACCTCTTTTAAAAATTCCTTTCGTTGAAACATGGATATACTGCAAAAAATTCCGGTGACCTCCCTCTGCTTTAAAGCAGTCTCCCACTGTTCTCTCTTTTCCACAGACACATAAAATTTCAGTACTTCTGCCTGCGCCCTTTTCTCTTTTGCCAGAGACGGTTTCTGTTTTGTCTCACGCTTTAGAAGCATTCTTCGATACCGAGCCAGATACTGCTGCTGCAGTTCGTCCAGTCCCCGCCGCCGCAGTTCATTGAGACTCTGCATAGGGAGAAAGCCCGCTTCATCGGTGAGAATTTCCAGGGAATCAAAGAAAAAAGGCGTCTGTCCCGTCTTCTCCATCTGCTGCCTTACACGCTCTGCCAGAAGGGGTCTTTTCTGGGCTCTTTCTACCATGTCTCCCTGTACCTGCACATGGATATCCTGAAAGTCTAAGTCCAGTATAGCAGGTGTATCGGCAAACAGGATTAAATTTCCATTAATTTTTTCTTGTTTTTTTGTGTCTAAATATTGCTTTTTTAGTCTGGCAAAAAGCGCCTCGTTTCTCTTTCCAACCGCCCCCTGCTTCCGGTTCTGCTCCTTTTCATTGACCGTGGCCATCATTTCCGGACCATTGTGCATATGATAATAGCCCTTGTGAAAGCCGTCTCTTTGATACAAATCCCGAAGTTCCTGCCGGTCCGCCTTTTCCACCTCATAAGGGTCTCCCGTTTTCAGATACAAATCCAGATATTTCCTATATATGGCTGTGACTCCGGCTGCATACTCCGGTTTCTTCATTCTTCCCTCTATTTTCAGAGAGTAAACCCCTGCCTGCAGAATTTCCGGCAGAATGTCCACTGTACACATATCCTTGGGACTGAGCAGATAGGACGGCTCTGTGCCGCTTACGGCTTTCCCTTTTTCCAAAGCTGTGTACGGCAGACGGCAGGGCTGGGCACACCGTCCCCGGTTACCGCTTCTTCCACCGAGCATACTGCTGAAAAGACACATACCAGAGTAGCAATAGCAAAGAGCCCCGTGGACAAAACTCTCTATCTCCACCCCTGTCTGCTGATAAATCCGGTGAATTTCTTCCAGAGAAAGCTCCCTTGCCGTCACAATTCTGGACGCTCCTGCTTCCTTTAAAAGCCCGGCGCTTTTTGGCCCTGTAATGGCCATCTGGGTACTGGCGTGAATAGCAATCTCCGGAAATTCCTTTTTCAAAAAGGACAGCACACCCAAATCCTGCACAATCACTGCGTCCACGCCCTGCTCATAATAAGGCGCCAGAAACTCGTATAACTGCCGGTATAATTCCTGATTTTTCAAAAGTGTATTTACCGTAAGGTATATCTGTTTCCCATGTATGTGGGCATAATCAATGGCTTCCAGCATTTCTTCCTTCTGGGGGTTTTTGGCATAGGCCCTGGCACCAAACATGCTTCCGCCAATGTATACTGCGTCTGCCCCTGCCTTAATCACAGCCTGCAGTCCCTCAAAAGAACCTGCCGGCGCTAGTAATTCTGCTCTCATATAATTCCTTTCCTGTAAAATACAAAGGGGGCGAAACAAAAATGCCCACCCCTTCCATCTTTCCTTCTTTTATTCCTTTAAAAGCTCGTCCAACTCCTGCTCCAGCTCTGCAATCTTCGCCTCTAAAGACCTTATCTGCAGAGTACTTTCCTGGGTTTCCTTCTGAGAGCGCTCCAACTCCACCTGACCGTTAATCAAATCATGTTTCAAATCATACATTTCCCGATCCTTGGCTTCCAGTTCTTCCTCAAACATTTCTGCCTGCCGTTTTGCCTTAAAATAGTCATCGGCAATATTCAGGCTTAAAAGCGTATGTCTGGTCTCCTGAGCCTGTCGGTTATATCCCGGAATCTGTCCCAGTTCTGTCATCTTGCTGTTCATATAATTTGCAACCTTCTGCAGGTATTCTTCGCTTTCATAACCGCTCAATGTGATGATTTTACCGCCAATCAGCACCTGGGTTGTATTCTTCACTGCCATCTGGTTCCTCCTGCCTTTTCTACATTCCTATGTCTATTATAATCGAATTCTCGGGAAAAACAACCATTATTTTATTCCCAGATGATGATAGGTCAACTCTGTCACAGCTCTTCCCCTTGGCGTCCGCAGAAGAAAACCGTTTTTAATCAGGTAGGGTTCATACACATCCTCAATGGTTCCCCCATCCTCTCCCACGGCTGCTGCCAGCGTATCCAGACCTACCGGACCGCCGGAAAACCGCTCAATAATGGTAGTCAGAAGCAGTCTGTCTGTCTGGTCCAGACCATACTTGTCCACTTCCAGCAAATCCAGGGCAAAATCCGCCACCTCTTTTGTAATCTTGCCATTGTATTTTACCTGTGCAAAATCCCGGACCCTCTTTAAAAGCCGGTTAGCCAGACGAGGCGTACCTCTGGAACGCTTGGCCATTTCCAAAGCCCCGTCCCGGTCGGTCTCCACCCCCAGCACGTTTGCAGAGTGAAGGATAATGGTCTGCAGTTCCTCTTCCGTATAAAATTCCAGATGATGTACCACACCGAAACGGTCTCTTAAAGGCGCAGTAAGAAGCCCTGCTCTGGTGGTAGCCCCTACCAGGGTAAACTTTGGGAGATCTAGACGGATAGAGCGGGCCGTTGCCCCTTTCCCTATCATAATATCAATGGCATAATCCTCCATTGCAGGATACAGAACTTCTTCCACCTGTCGGTTCAGACGGTGAATTTCATCTACAAACAACACGTCATTTTCCTGCAGGTTGTTCAGAATAGCTGCCATCTCTCCCGGTTTTTCAATAGCCGGACCGCTGGTGACCTTCATATGTACGCCCATCTCATTGGCAATAATTCCTGCAAGAGTGGTTTTTCCAAGACCTGGAGGGCCGTAAAAAAGCACATGGTCCAGGGCATCGCCTCTTTGCTTTGCCGCCTCAATATAGATTTTCAGATTGCTCTTTGCTTTCTCCTGACCGATATAGTCAGAAAGAAACTGCGGGCGCAGATTGCCTTCTGTCCGCAAATCTTCTTCCATGACGTCGGTAGTAATAATTCTCTTTTCCATGACATTCTCCGCCTATTAGAACATATTTTTCAAAGCTTCCTTTAAAAGCGCCTCCACGTTCATATCTGCCGTAAGTTCCACTTTTTTCACAGCCCGCAGGGCGTCTGCGCCGGAATATCCCAGGGCAGTGAGAGCCTCTACCGCTTCTTTCCGCATGCCGGACAGGTCCGCCGTATCGCTGCCTGTTTCCTGCACATGCTGGGTCTTTAGCTGGAAAGCCTCCTGCAAATCCAGCTTATCCTTTAGTTCCAGAATCAGCTTCTGGGCTGTCTTCTTTCCAATCCCCGGCGCTTTCGAGATGGTTTTTACATCGTCTGCCAGAACTGCAAACCGCAGTTCGTCTGCCGAAAGTCCGGACAAAACTCCAAGGGCCGCCTTAGGGCCAATTCCATTGACACTCAAAAGCAGCTTAAACGTATTCAAATCATCTCTTGTGAGAAATCCGAAAAGCTGCATGGCATCTTCCCGGACATTGAGATAGGTGTATATCTTTACCTCTTCCCCCGTGTGCAGCACAGTATCCACACTGGCCATAGGCATAAAAATATTATACCCCATGTTCTGGGACTCCAGAATAATTCTGTCCTCCCAAATTTCTGCCACAACACCTTTTATATATGCTATCATACTGATTTCCTTCCTGTCGTTCTCTTTAAAATTTCTCCTGCCACAATCCCGATAAGCGCCCCGGTTACCAGACCGGAAATCATAAGCGCCGGGAAATAGTAAAATACATTGCCGGTTTCCACCACAAGAGCCGCCACTATAAGCTGACCCAGATTGTGGGTCACACCGCCTAAAATGCTGACACCCACCATAGACAATCCCGAAAACCGCTTGGCTACGGTCATACACAAAAGACTCAAAGCCGCTCCTGCCAGACTGTAGAGAATAGAAAACAGATTGGCAAAGAGAAAACCAATCACCACAATGCGGATAAGGGATATGACTGCCGCTTCTTTTGCACGATACCTGTACAGCACAAACACGGTTACCAGGTTCGCCAGTCCCAGTTTCATACCGGGAACCACGAAAAATACAGGCAGAAGCATTTCCACATATCCAAAAATAATTGCCAAGGCCGCCATAAGCCCCAGCCATGCGATTTTTCCTGTTCTTGTATAAATAATGATTTCTCCTTTGCTCTTATTTCACCACTGCGTCCAGGCCGGCTTCTTTCCCATCCTTTGACACAATCTCCAGCACCACTTTATTAGGCAGGCACACCACGGTCTCTCCTGGTGCGTCAATAGCCCCTTGCCGGATACACACATGATCCGGACAGCTTGCTTCTGTCATCTTTACTTTTCCATCTTTGATTTCGCAGACATTGGTATCCTGAATCTTTATGACCTGGTCTTTTTCCAGCGAATACGTTCCATAAACATCTCCAGCAACGATAATTTTAAGTTCCATTTCTTTGTTCCCGTCAAGCAGACGCAATCCCTTTGGCACTAACCAGCAAAGAAAGGCAAGGATTAAAATTCCTCCTGCCAGAAGTATATCTTTTTTCTTCATAAACATCTCCTGTTTTGTTTGCTGGGTTTTATCTTATCACAGGAAAGCCAAAAATGCAAATGTGTGTTCGTGAAAAGGAGAGAAGGGGATAAAGGAAATCTTCCTTTTCCTGTTACCAAAATATTAGACGACAGCTTTTTCCCCGGTAAAAGTCCCCCCTTAACCATGTTAAGATTATCACAGGCAAAAACAAACCGGCTCTTGCTGCCTGCATCTCCTTAGAAATCTGAAAAAAGAAAAAGACAATCAACTTCTTAATCGAAATCGACTGTCTTTCTTGTTTCTATCTGATTTTTTATAAAATGAATGCTTATTATTTCTCACCCTTTTAAATAACAATCGATTGCTTTTAGAATCATCGTTTTCACCTGTTCTGTCCCAATTGACGTGTCTATACAAATATGATGATTGGCTGGAAGTCCCCATATCTGATGCGTATAATACCTGTAATATTCAGCTCTTCTACGGTCTATCTTCTGAATCTTCTTCTTAGCCTCTACCTCGTCAAGGCACTCCGTTGCCATAACCCTTTTGATTCTGTATTCTAAAGGTGCATACAAAAAGATACGTAAGCACTTTGTATTATCTCTTAATAATACATCTGCACATCGGCCTACAATTACACAGTCTTTTTGTTCAGCCGCATCCAAGACTATCTTTCGTTCCGCCTCAAAAATAGCATCCTCCGGAGCTTCCTTTTCAGGCGAATATGCATACATCTGCATTGCCAAATCATAGAGTAAACTATTCGTCATTTTCTCCTCATGTTTCCCTATAAATTCAGATGTATATCCAGTAGAACCAGCAGCTAATCGAATAATATCTCTGTCGTAGAACTCAAATGAAAGCTCACTGGCCAGCTGCTGTCCAATATCGTGCCCGCCGCTTCCATACTGCCTGCCAATCGCAATACAAATATGCTCCTGTTGATTATTTTCGGACCATTGCTCATCTTCTGCATTTTTCTGCGGAAACAGTTTTGCAGGAAGGAATGATAATTTGCGTCCGATTAGCCGAGCGATGAAACCAACCAATACAGCCGCAACTATTGTTCCCTCTCTGACCCCATATAGTTTGCCAGAAAAAGCGAAAGAAAGAATTCCTGCAATGATTGTCATAGAAACATCAAACGCAACCTTTGTTACTCCAAATTCTCGATTCCAGCGAAAAACAATTGCGCGTACAAAGGCTTCACCCGGAAGCATTACGACATTTGCTAATACCTCCATGTAGACTCCTACTCCCAGAATCAGACATCCGAGAACTAAATCAATACATTTAACTGCATAATTTTCCGGATGCACAAAATCAATCAGAGTCATGCACATATCAATAAATATTCCAAATGCCAGCGAAACAGGTATCTGAAGCACATGTTCCAGTTTGAAATCCCTTTTCAATATCAGCAATTGGAGCAATATCAAAAATAAACTGAATATTACAGTAAATGCTCCCAGCGATAATGGGAAATTCAGACTCAGCACATATGGAATTGACGAAATGGGTGATGTCCCAAGTTCTGCCTTCGTAATCAGACTCACACCAAGAGAATTTACCAGCAAGCCTAATATGAATATAGTATATCGATTCAGCCGTTCCCTATTACTCATGTTTGTTTCCCCCTCTATACATTTCCATATAATATTTTCCAGCACAAATATCATCTGTCATCCCTGGATACGATGCTTCACATATGGCATCCTGGTTGTCTATTCCTGCATTACCTATATATGTAATTCGTCCAAGCTGTTGTTTCATTCTTAGCATACCTTTCATACTCCCATCCATTGTCGTAAGTATAAAGAAAATGTGTCCCAATAAAGTCAATTCTTCCTTTAAAATATTGATTTTGGCTTTTCGATCACTATCCTCCATAGTTTATCATATCACTTATTTTCAAACATGTCAATTCATACATGTTTAAAAATACCATTCAATCCGTTGTTGCAATGATATATAAATATGTTAGAATACAAGTGGGATTCCTTATTATTCAATATTAAGAAAGGCAGGAATATATATGGGAACTTTAAAATATGCGATTCTCGGATT